>NZ_VTFZ01000003.1:0-170006 GCF_009676995.1 Enorma shizhengliae | reverse complement strand
CAGTTGGTTCTGTGTGGGGGGCGGTTCCATTTGGCTTCCCCCCCCCACCCCCCCCACCCCCCCCCCCCACAACTGTCTCACTTTTGGTTAGGGGAGCTATCGGCTCTCAATGGCTCCGATGTTTCTCAGCTCGATCGAGATGAGGCCGTTCGGCTCGTTCTTGAACGTGATGTACTCGGGGTTCTTTCCCATCTCAACGGGAAAAGAGATCTCGATGCCCGTATCGGTGCGAATCTTCTGGTTGCGAACGGCGGCACGCTGCACCTGCGAACGCTCGACGGGAACGCGCTCGGGCAGGTGCTCTTCCTCGAGCGCTTCCTTCACGCGGTCGCGCAGCACGGGCTCGTCTTCAAAGGCCTCGTCCACGATATCCCAAGGTGGAAGTTCCTCGTCCTCCTCCACATGCTCGACCATCGCCGCTTTCGCCATGGCGAGCGCCACGCTCGTGTTCGCGCCGTGCTCCTCGGCCACCTCGGCGACCACGCGCGTTACGGTGTCGATGATCTCTTTGGTGGACACGCCTGCCTCGCATTGGAGCAGGCCGTCGGGGATGAGCATGGTGTCTTGGCCTGCGATGCTGCGCTTCTTGTCCTGGTAAAGCACCTCAAGCGTGCTCGCGCGCACGAGCGCGTAAGACGAGATCTTCTGTGACGGGTTGGGTAGGATGGCGTAATGCCGGGCGATGTCGTTGCGCACTGAGCCATTTTGATCGGCGACCTCGTGCATGAATGCCATGCGGCTCGTCATGAGCAGGATGGCAAACCACCGGACGTCGTCTTCGTCTTCGAAATCCGCAACGAGAATGTCGGTGGATTCCGGCTTATCGGCGCGGGCGAGCTCGCCGCCAAGAAACTCGGCGATTTGCAGCGAGAGGTCGATGAAGTCGCGTTCGCCGAAGAAGTAGCGCTTGAGTTCCGTGGCGAATGCGCTCTCTTCCGCAAAGGTGCCGCGGCGGTTGTCGTCGGCGGTACGGGCGCGGCGCAAGTGCTTGGCCACGAAATTGCGCGTCGAGCGCGTCTCGAGCTCAAGCTCTTGCTGGGAAAACACGTTGACTGCAGAGTCGAGGTCGATGACGTGCAGGATCGCGTGGTTGATTTTGAACATGGACGAGGCCTTCCGATGGTGATGGTCTGCGCGGGCGTAAGCGGCCCGCGCAAAGAGCCTCTATTGTCGCATGAATCCACGCGGCGGGAAGGTTCGAGCCTCGAACTTGCGCGAGAACGGGAAAAGGCGTGGAAGAGGCCGGCGGCGCATTCCAGCCTGGCTGGAGCGCGGTCGGCCTCTCCGCACCTGCTCATTTTTTTGCATGCTCACCCTAGAGCTGACGCAGCCCCTCCTCGAGGCCGGTTTTGCTGTCGGTCTTGTCATCGCGTTGCTTGATGACGCGCGCGGGAACGCCGGCAACTACAGCGCCGGCTGGAACGTCCTCAACGACCACGGCGCCGGCGGCAACCACGGCGCGCTCGGCTACGCGGACGCCCTCGAGCACCACGGCGTTCGCACCGATCATCACGTTGTCTTCGATGATGACGGGCGTGGCGCTTGCGGGTTCAACAACGCCGGCGAGCACGGTCCCGGCGCCGATATGGCAGTTCTTTCCTACCGTGGCGCGCCCGCCCAGGACGGCGCCCATATCGATCATGGTGCCCTCGCCGATGACGGCGCCGATGTTCACGATCGCGCCCATCATGATGACTGCGTTGTCGCCGATGGAGACGCGGTCGCGGATGATCGCGCCGGGCTCGATGCGCGCGTTCACGCCCTTGAGGTCCAAAAGCGGAACAGCGGAGTTGCGGCAGTCGTTCTCGATGTCGAAGTGCTCGATCGCATCGGCGTTGGCTTCCAGCAGGGCAGAGACTTCAGACCAATCGCCAAAGACCACGCGCCCTTCCGGAGAGCCATACACGCGCAACGATCCCCACTCGATCGTCGCTCCCGGCTTTTCCCGAATGTATGCCTTCACCGGCGTCTTCTTAGGAGCCGAAGCGATGAAGTCGATGATTTCCTGAGCATTCATGTTCGTGACGTTTTCACCCATCAATAACCCTTTCTGCTTGAATTCTCTGTTAGCGAGCGCGGCTCAGAAGCAGCAGCTTCCGAGTGTGTTTGCATCTGCACGAGGTAATCGGGTGGCCGTTGCTGAGGGGTTCCGGCCCGTCGAATGCGAGTTCCGCACGAGCCGAAGGCACCGGTGGCGCCTTCGCGCGAGCCAGGACTGCTCGAGCAGGCGACGGGGCCGGAACCCCCATCTGTTACCTTTACCCGAACATCACCTCGTCGAAGGTATAGAACCCCTTGTCGCGAACGACGAGCTTCTGCGCTGCCGCGAGCGCCCCGTTCACGAAGATCTCCCTGCTTTCGGCGCGATGCGTAAGCGAAACCTCCTCGCTCGGCCCGAAGAACGATACCGTGTGCACGCCCGCAACCGTGCCGCCGCGCAGGGCGTGAACGCCTACTTCCTGCGTATCGCGCGCACCGCAGAGGCCTTCGCGTCCGTACACGGGCTTCACGCTGCCGGCACCCAACTCAGCCTTTGTTGCGCGCACCTCGTCAAGCAGCATCGTTGCCGTACCGCTTGGCGCATCGGCCTTCTGGTTGTGGTGCGTCTCCACGATCTCGATGTCGAAACCAGGGAGTTCGCGCGTCGCCTGGGCTACAAGGTGCCTGAGCGCCGCGATGCCGATGGAGTAGTTGCCCGACCACACGACGGGGGCGGTGCTGCCCAGTTCGCGCAAGACCTCAAGCTGCTCATCCGAATAGCCCGTGGTTCCGCTTACCAGGGCGGTGCCGGTCCTGCGCACGTAGCCGGCGACAGCGTCGAGTGCGGCTACGTTCGAGAAATCGATGATGATCTCCGCAGCAGGGGCGGTCTCAAGCTCTTTCACCTCAAAGCCAATCTGCGCCACCACCTCGAACAGCGGTTCGCCCGTGCCGTCGCGCATTTCGCGGGCGGTGCGGTCGATGAGGGTTCCCATGCGGCCCGTGCCGCAGATAACGATGCTAAGCAAGAAGACCAGCCTCCTTCATAGCTTGGGTAAGCCCGCTGCGCGCACCCTCCGACATCGGGCAGAGCGGCAGGCGGTAGTTCGCCTTGATGAGCCCCATCTGGGCGAGCGCCTCCTTGACGGGGATGGGGTTGACCTCGCTGAAGAGCGCGTGCACGAGCGGCTGCCCGGCAATTTGAATCTCGCGTGCGCGCTGGGTGTCGCCGTCCAGGTAGGCGCGGCACATTTCATGCACGAGCGCGGGCTGCACATTCGCCCAGACCGAGATGACGCCGCTCGCGCCGAGCGACATGAGCGGTACCGCGATGCCGTCCTCGCCCGAGAACATGCGGAACTCGGGCCCAATGAGATGCGCGATGCTCGCGGCAAATGCGACGTTTGCGCTCGCTTCTTTCACGCCCATGATGTTGGGGTGCTGAGCAAGCCGCTCCATGTTCGCGGCCGAGATGGAGCATCCGCAGCGCCCGGGGATGTTGTAGAGGATGCAGGGGATGTCGACTCCGTCTGCGACGGTCGCGAGGTGGCGATAGATGCCCTCTTCGTTCGCCTTGTTGTAGTACGGCGTGATGATAAGCAGTCCATCCGCGCCGAGCTTCTGGTAGGCGAGGCTCTTTTCCAGCATGGTCTCGGTGCTGTTGGAGCCCGAGCCTGCGATGACCGGCACGCGGCCGCCAACGTGCTCGACCACGAAGCGGCAGACCTCGTTGTCCTCTTCATGCGACATCGTGGAGCTCTCGCCGGTGGTGCCGAGTGTGAGGATGCCGTCGGTGCCGTTTTCGATCTGGAACTCGATGAGGCGGTCGAGCGCTTCGAAGTCGACGCTTCCGTCGTCGTTGAATGGCGTTGCGAGCGCGACGATCGACCCTTCAAGATGCCGCACGTCCATCGTTGCTCCTTCCTGTTGATATGAGACAGTTGTGCCGGGTTAATCTGTCTCATGCATGGTGACGTGCTCGAGTATGAGACAGTTGTACCGGGTTAATCTGTCTCATCTGTCTCGTGAATGGCGACGCGTTCGAGCAACGCGCGTCCTTGGGGTAGCACGTCGAGCGTGGCGAAGTAATCGGCGGGGGTTTCTGCCCGGCGGATAAGCTCCGTCGACCCATCGGTGCGGAGCAGCACTTCTGCCGAGCGAAGGCGACCGTTGTAGTTGTAGCCCATCGAGTGCCCGTGCGCGCCGGTGTCGTGGATGATAAGCAGGTCGCCGATTTCGATCTCGGGGAGCTTACGGTCGATGGAGAACTTGTCGTTGTTCTCGCAGAGCCCTCCCGTGACGTCGTAGGTGCGCGTGGCCGCCTCCTGCGATTTGTCCGGGCCGTCTGCCTGCCCCATCACGGTGATGTGATGGTATGCGCCGTACATCGCGGGGCGCATAAGGTCGGCAGAGCAGGCGTCGACGCCGATATAGTCTTTGTAGATGCGCTTCTCGTGGATGGCGCGCGTGACCACGCAGCCGTACGGTCCGAGCATGAAGCGTCCCATCTCGGTGTAGATGGCGACGTCCCCCATGCCCGCCGGCACGAGAATCTCCTCGAAGGCGCGTCGCACGCCCTCGCCGATGGTGCGGATGTCGTTGGCGGGCTCATCGGGCCGGTAGGGGATGCCCACGCCGCCGGAGAGGTTCACGAACCCAACGTGCGCCCCCGTCTCGCGCTGCAGGCGCACGGCAAGCTCGAAGAGAATGCGCGCGAGCGCGGGGTAGTAGTCGTTCGTGACGGTGTTCGAGGCGAGGAAGGCGTGGATGCCGAAGGTCTTGGCACCGCGTTCGCGAAGCATCCGAAATGCTTCGAAAAGCTGCTCCTCGGTCATGCCGTATTTCGAATCTCCCGGGTTGTCCATGATGTCGTTGGCAAGACGGAAGAGTCCGCCGGGGTTGAATCGGCAGCTCACGGTTTCGGGAATGGGGCCCGCGACGCGTTCAAAAAACGGGATATGGCTTATGTCGTCAAAGTTCACGATGGCGCCGAGCTCGCGTGCAAGGCGAAAATCCGCAGCGGGCGTGTCGTTCGACGAGAACATGATTTCCGGGCCGGGCACATCGAGGGCGCGGGCGATCATGAGCTCCGTCGAGCTCGAGCAGTCGCATCCACAGCCGTATTCTCGCAGGATCGAGATGAGCGCGGGGTTGGGATTGGCCTTGACGGCGAAATACTCGCGGAAGCCGGGGTTCCAGGAAAAGGCTTCGCGCACGGCTTCCATGTTGGCGCGAATTCCCGCCTCGTCGTAGAGGTGGAATGGGGTAGGGTAGCGGCCGGCGATGTCGACCAGCTGGTCCTTCGTGACAAACGTTCGCTTCATGGCAAACTCCTTGGCTGATAGCGCTCCTGCATGCTTGCAGACAGTCTTGCGAGTGTTCCCCGCAAGCCCACACGGCGCCCGCGCCCGGTTGCCGTGTTCGGCGGGTCCGCCTTGCTGCGGGGTCGCTGCCTGCCGGCTCGCCCGCGCTCAATCTCGCCCGCGCCTCTATCAAGTGCGTCAACTGTACCATAGGCCTGCGCGAAGCCGGCCCGTTTCGCTCGTTTTGTCGTTAGGTTTCCGGTTGGTTACACGTGGTGCGCTACGTGGCCACAGGCGAGCCACCGCCTCGCGCGCGTTTACAAGACGCTACAATGTCGTGGTCGTTATGTAGGGAGTGATCGCCATGCCGCACGCGTGCCCGCCTTTGAACGCCTCCGCCACCGATGGCGAGGGCCTCTTCAGCTCCGTCGAGGGCCAGGAGCTCCTCGTCGAGCTCACGCGCTACCGCCGCGACCTTCATCGCATTCCCGAACTTGACGATGACCTGCCTCAGACCATCGCCTACGTGCGCAGCGTGCTCAGCGGGCTTTCGTGCGATGTCCTCGAGCCGTGCAAGGGGGCGGTATGCGCGTTTTTCGACCTCGGTCGCGCCGAGACGGTGGCGATCCGGGCGGATATGGATGCGCTTCCCATCGACGAGGCGAGCGGAGCGGCATTCTCGAGCGAGCACCCCGGTCGCATGCATGCCTGCGGTCACGATGGCCACATGGCCATGGCGCTTGCGGCGGCCACGTGGGTCGATCGCGTGGTGCGGGGCGCAGGCGGCACCACTAAGGCCGAGCAGCTTCCCCGGAACGTTCTCTTCGTGTTCCAGCCGGCGGAGGAGACCACGGGCGGCGCGAAGCGCGTGTGCGAGAGCGGCGTTTTCGAGCGCTATCGCGTTACGCGCATCTTTGGCATGCATCTTTGGCCCGATTTGCCCGCGGGCAGCCTCGCGTCGCGGCCTGGCCCGCTGCTCGCGCGCTCGAGTGAGACGACCATCACGTTCCACGGCGTGTCGAGCCATATCGCGAAGTGGAAGGATGGTCGGGACGCCCTGGGGGCCGCGGCGCGATTCGTGGTGGGATCGAAATGGCTTTCGCGAAAACTGGAGCAGGACGAGCCGTTCCTGCTGCGCTTTGGCCATATGACGGCAGGTACGGTGCGAAACGCCGTTGCCGGGCAGGCGCGCGTGGAGGGCAGCCTCCGGGTGTTCTCGGACGATATGTTCGCTCGCGCGCAGGACGAGGTCCGTGCGCTGGCGCAGACTGCTGCCGATGAAGAGGGGTGCACCTTCGACCTCCACTTTTCGGAGGGGTATCCGCCCGTGGTGAACGACGGGACGCTTTTCGGGGAGGCCGCGCAGGCGCTACCGGAGCTCGAGCGCGTGCCCGAGCCGCTCCTCATAGCCGAAGACTTCGCGTTTTATCAGCGCTCCCTGCCGGGTGTGTTCTTCCTGCTGGGAACGGGAACGGGTATCCCGCTCCATGCCGATACCTTCAACTTTGATGAGCGCGTGCTGCTGCGCGGCGTCCGGGCGTACCAGCGGTTGCTGCTCGGCGCGTAGCCGGACTAGCCGTTTCCACGAAAAGCGACTGTTTCTCAAGACTTCAAACATCGTCTGCTCGCGTTCACCAACGCTGCTCACCTGTGATACACTGCAACCATGCCGAACGCATAAGCAGCATATATCCGTTCAAAATCATAGCCATATACGCATGTCATTTGCTTTTCGCATGTTTCGCAGGCATATCGGTTGCCAGGAATATCGGCTCGGGTAGACTGCCAGGCCGCATTGTCGCTGCGAGCTGGGGTCATAATGCCAAGACTAGGAGGTCGAAGATGAAATTCTTCCTCGACACCGCGAATCTCGAGGAGATTCGCGAGGCGGTGAGCTGGGGCGTCATCTCGGGCGTTACCACGAATCCGTCGCT
Source organism: Enorma shizhengliae (assembly GCF_009676995.1). NCBI lineage: Bacteria > Bacillati > Actinomycetota > Coriobacteriia > Coriobacteriales > Coriobacteriaceae > Enorma > Enorma shizhengliae. The sequence goes on along the minus strand of NZ_VTFZ01000003.1, from coordinate 162,790 downwards.
GTACGCCAAGACGGGAGGTACGCTTGCTGGGTATGAGGACCACATGCGCGCCATCTGCGCCGTGTGCGACGGCCTGCCGGTCTCGGCTGAGTCTTGTGCCGATACCACGGAGGGTATGATTGAGGACGGTCGCCGGTTCGCGCGCATCGCTCCGAATATCGTCGCCAAGCTTCCGGTGTGCACGGAGGCCCTGGCAGCGACGCATGCGCTGGCGCAGGAGGGCATCTCGGTGAATATGACGCTCGTGTTCACCGTTCCCCAGGCATTGCTCGCCGCCCGTGCGGGTGCACGCTACATCTCGCCTTTCGTTGGGCGCTTTGACGACATCGCCGAGGATGGCGTCGAGCAGCTTTCGAACGTGTGCGCCGCCATCCACAACTATGATTTCGGCCACGAGGTCGAGATCATCGGTGCCTCGATTCGCACGCCGAATCACATCACCCAAGCCGCCCTCATGGGCTGCGATATCGCGACGGTTCCGTTCGCCGCGTTGAAGAAGGCCGTCAAGCATCCGCTCACCGACCGCGGCCTTGCATCGTTTTTGGAAGACTGGAAGAAGGTTGAACAGGCATAGTGGCAGAGGATACGAACACCACCACCGGCTCCGGCACAGGAGCTTCCGAGGCGCAGGAGAAGCCGCGCCGCACCACCCGTGCCCGTCGTACGACGAAGAAGGCAGAGGAGGCCAAGCCTGCCGCTAAGAAGGCGCCGGCATCCGCTTCGAGCGAGCCTGACGCGCCGAGCGCATCGAAGGCGGCGGCCGGTGAAGTGACGGCCGAGGTCGCGCAGGCGCGCGCCCTGGCGCAGATCTCGCAGGCGTCGATCGTTCGCAAGCAGCGCCGCGCCGCCGCTCGCGCGGAGGAAGCGCTGACGGCCCCCGCTAAGGCCACGCGGACGCACCGCACCAAGAAGGCGGCGGATGCGGCCGATGCTGCTACGGCTGCCTCTGGCGAGGTGGCGCTTCCGGGCGATGCCGCGCAGGCGAGCGAGCCCGCAAAGGCTTCTGCCAAGCCGCGCAGCACCTCGAAGAGGACCAAGAAGGCCGCCGGTGACGCAGACAAGGCTGCTGCAGATGCAGCGACGGTCCCCGCTGCAGATGACGCCGCCGTGTCTGCGGCCCCTGCCGTCGACCCGGCGCTTCGCCCGCATCGCCGCGGCCGGAAGCCCAAGGCCTATGTCGAGGCGGAACGCGCCGCAGCCGCAGCGCTTGCGGCGGCGCAGGCGGCTTCTGCCGCGGGGGACGAGCGGGCGGAAGCTCCCGCAACCCCCGATACCACTGAGGGTACGGCACCCGTGGAAGACCATCGCCCCGGCCGTGCCCGCCGCGCTGCAGCCGACGGTGCGAAGCGTGCGCCGCGAAAGCGCCGGACCGCGTCTGACGAGGCCGCGGCCGAGGCCGCTGGAGCAGCTCAGGACGCCGCCTCGTCTGGGGAAGCTCCCTCTGCCGGCCCCGAGGCGCAGGCTGCCGATGCCCGCGAGGCGGCCGCGGATGAGCGCGCGCCCCAAAGTGCCGATGCTCCGGATGCCGCCGAGGAGGGCAAGGCAGCGCGTGGAAAGCGCGACCAAGGCGCGCATCGCACGCACGCCCAGCGAAACGACCGCGCCGCTGACCAGCGAAACGACCAGCGCAACGATCGACGCAACCGTCAGCAGAATCGCAAAGCACGCAATAACCGCAACGCGCCCGTCGAGCCAAGCCTCTCGCGCGAAGACCTTGCGGCCATGAAGGTCGCCGAGCTCCGCGAGAAAGCGCGCGAGCTGGATCTCGACATCACGGGCAAGAAGAAGGCCGAACTTGTTGAGGAAGTCTACGTGGCCAATGCCCGTGCAGAAGGCTTCCGCGAGATTACCGGCATTCTCGATATCTCGCACGAGGGCTTCGGCCATATCCGCGCCCACGGCTACATGCCCAGCCGCGACGACGCATTCGTTCCGGCGAACCTCATCCGAGCTGCCCGCCTGCGCGCCGGCGACCTTATCGAGGGAACGCTTCGCCCCTCGCGCCCCGGCGACAAGTTCCCCGGCCTGTCGAAGATCAAGTCGGTGAACGGGCTCGATCCCGAGGAAGCGCGCAAGCGCCCTAAGTTCAGCGACCTTACGCCCATCTACCCCAATGAGCAGCTCAAGATGGAGCATGGTAAGGATTCCATCACCGGTCGCGCCATCGACATCGTGAGCCCCATCGGCAAGGGCCAGCGCGGCCTCATCGTCTCGCCGCCCAAGGCGGGCAAGACCACCATCCTGAAGAAGATCTGCCAATCTATCGCGGCGAACAATCCCGAGGTGCACCTGATCTGCCTTTTGGTGGACGAGCGCCCCGAGGAAGTTACCGATATGCAGCGCTCCATCAAGGGCGATGTGGTGGCCTCTACCTTCGATATGCCCGCCGACAACCACACCCGCGTATCCGAGCTCGTGATCGAGCGAGCCAAGCGCATCGTGGAGATGGGCGGAGACGTCGTGGTGGTGCTCGACTCCATCACACGTCTCGCACGCGCTTACAATCTGGCAGCGCCGGCTTCGGGCCGCATTCTCTCGGGCGGCGTCGATTCCGCGGCGCTCTACCCGCCCAAGCGCTTCTTGGGCGCTGCACGGAACATCGAGAACGGCGGCTCGCTCACCATTCTCGCCTCCGCCCTCATCGACACCGGCTCCAAGATGGACGAGGTGATCTTCGAGGAGTTCAAGGGCACGGGCAATATGGAGCTCAAGCTCGATCGCGATCTTGCCGACCGCCGCATCTTCCCGGCCATCGACCCGGTCGCTTCGGGTACGCGCAACGAGGACCTGCTCATCGATCCGCAGATGCGGCCCTTCGTGTGGGGCATCCGCCGCGTGCTTGCCAACATGTCCAACACCGAGCGCTGCGCCTCAGCCTTCATCAAGGGCCTTAAGCAGACGAACACGAACGAGGAGTTCCTCATCCGCTCTGCCAAGCGCGCCCAGGACCACGGCGAGTTCTAAAAGTGATAAAACGAACCCGGTTCGTTTTATCATGTTCGGGTGGTAAAGCGGGGGTAAGGGTTTTCAAGTTTTTGCGAGGCGTCTGCAGCTTTCGCGCTGCGGGCGCCTCGTCATGAGGTATCGTGCACCGAGGGCTTGCCGCGCATTGCTATTCGGCGGAGCAGCCCCACCCCAATCCACCTACGTGTGAAAGGCGGTATGCGATGATCGAGTGCTACAAGACGGCAACGGCCGGTTCCATCGAAAGAATCGAGGCGCCCGAATCGGGCTGCTGGGTCAATGCGATCGCCCCCACGCCAGAAGAACGCACCTGGTTGGAGGAGGAGCTCGGCGTGCTGCCGGAGTTCATTCGCTCGGCCCTCGACGACGAGGAGACCTCGCGCATCGATTACGACGAAGACGTGAACCAGACCTTCGTCATCGTCGACTACCCGGTCGCTCCGGGTGAAGAGGGAGCTCCCGATGCGCGCCAATACGACACGATGCCCCTCTCGATGGTGTTCATCCCGGAGAAGAGCCTGTTCGTGACCCTGGGCCTTTACGACAACCCCATCACGCGCGACATGGCCGCCGGCCGCGTGCGCGGCGTCGACACGCGGTTCCGCACGCGCTTCCTGCTGCAGATCCTTCTGCGCATTAGCCAGCTCTACCTCGTTTACCTGCGGCGCATCGACCGCCTTTCGTCTGCCACGGAAGAGAAGCTTCACGCTTCGGTGCGGAACGAGGAGCTCATCCAGATGCTCGACCTCGAGAAGTCGCTCGTCTATTTCTCGACTTCGCTCAAATCGGACGAGGTGACGCTCAACAAGATCATGCACGGGCGCATCATCCCGCTGTACGAGGACGACCAGGACCTACTCGAAGACGTGCTCGTCGAGATCCATCAGGCAATCGAGATGTGCAACATCTATTCCAACACACTGTCGGGGACGATGGATGCGTTTGCGAGCATCATCTCCAACAATCTGAACATCGTGATGAAGGTGCTCTCGGTCATCACGATCGTGATGGCCATCCCCAACATCGTGTTCGGCTTCTACGGCATGAATGTAGGCCTGCCTTTCGAGGGCGTGCCGCTGCTCGATAACTGGGCGTTTCCGACGCTGTTGGCTGCTGTCGCCTGCCTTATCGCGGCGTGGATCTTCAAGCGCAAGGGCATGTGGCACTAGGGTGGCCGGCACGGGCGTGTTGCTACCCAATCTGATAAAACGAACCCGGTTCATTTTCTCATTTTCGCGGAAGTGATAAAACGAACCGGGTTCGTTTTATCACTCTGGGGTTGGGCGCTAGATGACGCCGAGTGCGCGCTCCGCGGCGATGACTGCCTTGTAGGGGAGAACGCGGGTGAGCGCGTAGAGCGCCTTCATGTCGATCGAGGGAATGCAGAGGCTCTTGCCTGCGCGCGCCGCGGCGAGTGCCGAGCGCGCAACATCCGTTACCCGTTCGTAGCCGACGATACTCATCTGCTGCATGGCGCGCACGTCGCCTGGTTCGTTGAAGAATTCGGTCCGCATGTACTTGGGGCAGACCGCCGTCGCGTGGATGTCGACCGGGCCGAGCTCGGCATCGAGGGCGCGCGTGAAGTCGAGCATGAAGCGCTTGGCCGAACTGTAGAGCGTAAGGTCGGGCTGGGGGATGAACGCAGCCACGCTCGCCACGTTGATGATGCGCGCCCCGCGCCCCATAGAGGGAAGCGCACGGTAGGTGAGTTCCACCGGCGCGCGCATGAGCAGGTTGACCTGGTCGGCGACCTCGTCGCGCGATAGCTTGGCGAACGGGCCGAAGGTGCCCGCGCCCGCGTTGTTGATGAGCAGGGCCACCTGCGTGCCGGGCGCCTCGGCGAGCGAGGCCTCGACCACGTCGTACGAAACGGGGTCGGTGAGGTCGAGGCAGAAGGGCCGCACGGCGGTTTTGCAGGTGCGCACGAGGGCGTCGAGACGGTCGGCGCGGCGGGCTATGGCCCAGATCTCGTCAATCGAGCCGGCCGCCCCGCCATCGATGAGCTTCACGAATTCTCGGCCGAGGCCAGACGATGCTCCGGTGACGATGGCGATGCGAGACATGGCGGCTCCAATCCACAGGTTGCGTTTTCCTTGCTTGTTCCCCAAAGCGAGGCTTCTCAAGCGGTGCTTGCGGGATGCAGCTGTCGCTTCATGGGTCCTTTGCACCGCGCGTCTCTTCATCTTGCCGTTGAGCCCGAGCGCGTCTGCCGGTCGAATCCTGCCGTTAACGCGAAACGCACACGCCCCCGGCGGCTTCCCTTGCATTCTATGGGAGGTTCTCGCATAATAGCGAGTAGCTATCGCGACGGAAAAATGCAGATGAACCGTACCACCTTCCGTTGTTTTTGGGACCAGTTCGTGTCCCGGCAACCCCGTCATCATTTTTTCGCAAGCGAGCCATAGCTGGTAGGTGCTGGCAATCGAGCTAGCGAGAGATGAAGGAGTGCCCATGGCAGCTTCTGGTTCAACTTCACGTGCGGTCTACGCAGGTCTTTCCTGCGGGTTCGTGTTCGCCGTTCCGGTTGCCGCCTATGTTGCGACCATGCCGTTTCCGGATGCGAACAGCTCGGTGACCTCGCTCGCCCTTCCCTTCACGATGGGCGCGCTCGCGGGTGTTGGCATCCTCTCTGCTGTGTCCGCCGTGGGGCGTCGTCACGCCATTACGGAGGAGGGTGACGCCGAGGGCTCGTCGCCCAGCGCCTCTTCCTTCTCCTCCACAGCGTTCGAGCAGCGCGAACAAGACGATCTTGAGCGTTTCTTCGGCACCCGGCGTGTGCCCAAGGATGTTCCGGTGATCGCTCGCGCCCAGGATGCCATGTCTGAGGCTGATGCCTGGGCAGATATCGATTCCATGCTGTCCGAGGACTCGCCCATCAGCTGCGACGCCGCTACCTCCAAGGATATTTACCAAATCGCCTTCGAGGAGCTTCAGCGCGAGACGAAGGCGGCTCAGGATGCATCAGCATCGTCGGCTCAACACACCGGCAAGGCGCCGGCATGGGCGGCTGCGAGTGCCGTCGCCTCGATGCACCAGCAACCTGCCACCGCAGTGGCTCAACCCGCCGCTCCCAGCGCGACAACCGTGCTCGAGAGCCCAGTGCCTGCGTCTCAGACAGCGTCGGTGGGGGATAGGGACGAACTCGATACCGAGGCGGCCCAGCGCGCGGCGCTTGCCTCCCTCGACGAAATCGATGGGGAGAGCCTTCGCACGGCAAGCGAGCGGGCGGTTCGCTCCGCAGGCGCGGGCAAGCTTGCCTACCCGGTCGTATCCGCAGGCGCGCAGCCGGCCGGTGTCGTTTCGCACACTGTCGCGGCTACGGGGAACGCGGCCGTTGCAACGGATAATGCAGCTGCGGGCTATGCGGGGCGCGAGGATATCTGGGCGTCTGCACTCGACATCCTTGCCAAGGGCACATCCGGTAGCAAGGGCGCCGAGCCCCAGGCGGTTCCGTATGTGGGCCGTCACATGCGTCCGGCAGCCGCGCCGGCAGATGCGGCCCGCGCTGCGGCCGTGGCCGAGGGTCGTCGCGCCAATGAGATGCACCAGCATGTGAACAGCCTCATCGAAGAGGAGCTCGGCCAGGTTCCCTCCTCGAGCGTGCGGCGCTCGAGCCGCGAGTACCTGCGCGTGATCCAGGGCGGAACGGCTTCCATGCCGCGTCTCCAAGCGGAGGCATAGGCCTTGCGCCTCTCTAAGCCGTGGCTATTCGCTGCAATCATCATGGTCCTCATCATCTGGGGAAATTCGCTCGTGCCTGGTTCTGGCAGCGGCTCACTGAGCCTGTCGGTGGTAGAGGCGGTGCGCGGTGCGCTCGATGCCTTGCGCCTGCCAAGCGATTGGGTGACGAACTTCCTCGTGCGCAAGACCGCTCATTTTACTGAATACGCCATCCTGGGCGTTCTCGTGGCGCATGCATTCGATCCGGAGCACACCGCCGAGCACATGCGCCTCGCCGCCATCTGCCTAGCACTGGTGCTCGTTCCCTCGATCGATGAGACCATTCAGCTCTTCGTGGCCGGGCGCTCTGGTCAGGTAACGGACGTGCTCCTTGATTGCTGCGGTGCCGCTACGGGGGTTCTGCTCACCTATCTCGTCTGGCGCCTTCGCCGCCGTGAAATGCCAAAAATGCCAACGCCGGACGGATCCGATTCATCCTGAGCGAATCGCCAACACCGGGTGATCCCGATTCATTCACTCGCTTGACCCATCGGGCAACCTGCCGCGCGGGCAACTCAGCAGAAAAATGCGCCGCTCGCCGATTTCACTCTGGACAAGACGCGCTAAAATAGATGTGCATGTCAGCTTCGGTTGGCCATTTCGCCATGGTCAGCCGAGTTCAAGCACAACAGAGAGGAGAGGCATGCAGTACACAGCAGAAGTGGAGAACATGTGCCCCGTCGCCAAGGGCGCATACCACGGCCCCGCGCCCATCCCCGAGGAGGGCAAGTGGGTTCAGGCCAAGGAGATCTCTGACATCTCGGGCCTCACGCACGGTGTGGGCTGGTGCGCCCCGCAGCAGGGTGCGTGCAAGCTCACCCTCAACGTCAAGGACGGCATCATCGAGGAGTGCCTCGTTGAGACCCTCGGCTGCTCGGGCATGACCCATTCCGCGGCCATGGCCTCCGAGATTCTTCCCGGCAAGACCATCCTTGAGGCCCTAAACACCGACCTCGTCTGCGACGCCATCAACGTTGCCATGCGCGAGATCTTCCTCCAGATCGTGTACGGCCGCAGCCAGACCGCGTTCTCCGAGGGCGGCCTGCCCGTGGGCGCTTCCCTCGACGACCTCGGCAAGGGCCTGCGCTCCCAGGTTGGCACCATGTTCGGCACCAAGGCCAAGGGCGCTCGTTACCTCGAGCTCGCTCAGGGCTATGTGACTCGCATGGCGCTCAACGACAAGAACGAAGTCATCGCGTTCGAGTTCCTGAACCTCGGCAAGTTCACCGATGCCCTCAAGAACGGCAAGTCCCCCGAGGAGGCCGTCGCCGGCGCCATGGGCCACTATGGCCAGTGGGAGGCCGCGGCGAAGTACATCGATCCGCGCACCGACGAAGAGACCCATACCGTCGAGAACGTGTTCCCGGTTCACGAGTAGAAGAAAGGGAGGGAAAGTACCATGGCTGTGAATTTCGAAGGTTACGAGCGCCGCATCGAGAAGATCAATGCGTGCCTCGCTGAGAACGGCATCTCCTCCCTCGAGGAAGCCGAGCAGATCTGCCTCGACAAGGGCGTGAACCCCCGCGAGATCGTCGAGGGCGTTCAGTCCATCGCGTTTGAGAACGCCAAGTGGGCCTACACCCTTGGCTGCGCAGTTGCCATCAAGAAGGGTGCCAAGACCGCTTCCGAGGCCGCTTCCATGATCGGCGAGGGCATCCAGGCCTTCACCGTCCCCGGCTCCGTTGCCGAGGACCGCAAGGTCGGTCTGGGCCACGGCAACCTGGGCGCCATGCTCCTCGGTGACGACACCGAGTGCTTCGCGTTCCTGGCTGGCCACGAGTCCTTCGCTGCCGCCGAGGGCGCCATCGGCATCGCGATGAACGCCAACAAGGCTCGCAAGAAGCCCCTGCGCGTCATCCTCAACGGTCTGGGCAAGGACGCCGCCCAGATCATCGCCCGCATCAACGGCTTCACCTATGTGAAGACCCAGTTCGACTACTACACGGGCGAGCTCAAGGTCGTCGAGACCATTCCGTACAGCGATGGCCCGCGCGCCGAGGTCAACTGCTACGGCGCCGACGACGTCCGCGAGGGCGTTGCCATCATGTGGCACGAGAACGTCGACATCTCGATCACCGGTAACTCCACCAACCCCACGCGCTTCCAGCACCCCGTCGCGGGCACCTACAAGAAGGAGCGCCTCGAGGCCGGCAAGAAGTACTTCTCCGTGGCTTCTGGTGGCGGCACTGGCCGTACCCTGCACCCGGACAACATGGCCGCCGGCCCCGCCTCCTATGGCATGACCGACACCATGGGCCGCATGCACTCCGATGCCCAGTTCGCTGGCTCCTCCTCGGTGCCTGCGCACGTGGACATGATGGGCCTCATCGGCATGGGCAACAACCCCATGGTCGGTGCGACCGTCGCCTGCGCCGTGGCCGTGAACGCCGCCCTCAACGCCTAATGTGAAATTAGGACAGAGGTAATTTTACGAAAGGCCGCCGTTCGGGTTCGTCCGAGCGGCGGCCTTTTTCATGCAAAAATAGGACAGAGGGAATTTTGCATCGCGTCGCATAGCGGCGGTAGCAAAAACGCCACCGCCTGGATGTGTCAAGCGGTGGCGTGCAGGGCTGCGTATGGAAACAAGGACGAGCGAACGCGACGGGGTGTGTGAGCGCCCGTGTGCGCGTTTCTCGGCTACTGAACCTTGCGCACGATGCCGAAGGGCGTGCGCTGAGAGGCCTGGCCCAAGGGGTTATCGTGCAGGATGTCGATGAGCGTCTTGTTGGAGTAGGGGAGGTTGTAGGCGCCGAGGATCTCGCCACCAAGGTCGTTCTGGTCGATGATGGCAACGCCGACGTTCTTGCCGAGCGCCTCGGCGATCTTCTTCGCGGATTCAGCGGGTTCGGCGGGAGCTAGAGAGACATATTCGTTGTAGGGAGGGATGGTGTAGGAGCACGGTCCATCGATAGACGCCGCCTTACGCCCTGCAACCATGTAGAACCAGCCCTGTTTGCCCACGAGCTTGCCAAGGGCGCCTACGGCCGCAGCAAGCAGGATACGGGGTGTTCCGACCTCCTGAAGGGCCATCTCCATCGTCTCGGGCATGCCGAGGCCGATGCCGGCCGGGGTCTTCGTGACGAACTTGGTGAGGAAGCGCGCGAGCGGGCGCGGGTGGATGTCCGTGAGCTTGACGGCGCGGCCCTGGGTGCAGCCGAGTGCCTTCTCAGAAAGCACGATCACGTCGTTGGGCTCGCAGTTGGGGCCAACGTAGCGCTGGGCAACCTCGCAGATGTCATCGCTCTTGTCGAGCACGTGCGTCTGCACGCCATAGCGCTCATAGCTCACGCCGTCGACTACGCGCACCTTGTTCTTCTCGTCATTGACGATGAGGTTGTTCATGTTCGTATCCATTCGGTCTCCCGGTGATGATCCTTGTGCCCAACACGGCGCATCTATCATACCGCAGTGCATGCGGCCCTGGAGCAGGCTCGCTGCGGCGCGACGGATGCTCCAAAATAATTTGAAGAAAGTACTTGCATCCGTGGGCGAGGCCTGCAATAATAGTCAAGCGCTTTGGCGCGAGGAAACACGGTGGGTGTAGCCCAGTTGGCTAGAGCGCCGGGTTGTGGTCCCGGAGGTCCAGGGTTCGAGTCCCTGTACCCACCCCACTGTTTCTTGATATGTGGACCGGTAGCTCAGCTGGTAGAGCAGGGGACTCTTAATCCCAAGGTCCAGGGTTCGAACCCCTGCCGGTCCACCACTTGATTTTCGAGCTCCTTCGGGAGCTTTTTTTCATGCAAAACCAGTGCAAAACCAGGACAGAGGGATTTTTGCATGCCTGCGCCTGTCCCTTGCAAAACCAGGACAGAGGGAATTTTGCATGCGCCTGTCCCGTCCCTTCTCGACTCGTTGGGGAATAAGGACTCTAATCGGGGGAGGTGGGTGCGTATGGCAAATGCACCTCGGCGACGTTCTGAAACAGGCGTGTACCATGTGGTCGTTCGCGGGAACGGGCGACAGGTCCTTTTCTATGACGATGCGGACCGTCAGGCCTTTTTGGCCATGCTTGCTCGGCGGACATCTGATGCCGGCATGAGCATCTGGGCGTGGTGCCTCATGAGCAACCACGTTCACATGCTTCTTGAGGATCAACGAAACGAGCTAAGCCACGCTATGCAGTTGCTGCTCACGGGCTATGCTCGGTATTTCAACGATAAAACGGGGCATGTCGGCCACGTCTTTCAACAGCGGTTCTTTAGCGAGCCTATCGAATCGGAGCGATACCTCATGGCGGCCGTGCGCTACGTCCACATCAACCCGGAAAAGGACGGCATTGAGGCTGCGTCAACGTATCGATGGAGCAGCTATGCCGAGTACACGGGCGGCGCACTTGCAACTAAGGAGCCACTCTGCACCACGAAACCCGTGCTTGATGTATTGGATGGCCCACAGGGCTTTGTTGAACTCTGTGAGAGCGCAGAGCTCCATGAGGCAGGTTTTGAGGGCTCGCTGCACCTCTCTGATGCGGAGGCGATTCGCGTGGCAGATGAGATTGCGCGGGCGCGTGGGTTCGCGCACCTGATGGAAGTTCGCAAGCTGCCGCGTGCCGAGCGCGACGCCGTGATTCGCCAGCTGCGCGGTAACGGCATGACTATCAACCAAGTGGAACGCGTGACCGGCGTCGGAAGGAGCATCGTCGCGCGCGTCCATTAGCGGCCAAATGCAAAATCCCCTCTGTCCTGATTTTGCAAGTTAGGAGAGGATGCCGTCGAGGGTGCGCCAGGCGAGCTCGGCGCACTTCACGCGGGCGGGCATATGCGAGATGTCCTTGAGCTGCGCGGCCTCATCGAGGTCCTCGAAATCGTCTTCGGAGAGCTCCTCACCGCGAATCATCGCGAGGAACAGCCCAGAGAGGCGCTTGGCTTCCTCTACGGTCTCGCCGGTGATAAGGTCGGCCATGATGTCGGCCGAAGCCTGGCTGATGGCGCATCCGTGGCCGGTGAAGCTTGCTTCCTCGATCACGCCGTTCTCCATGCGAAGCATGAGCGTTAGCTCGTCTCCGCAGCTGGGGTTGATGCCGTCGTGGCTATGGGTGGGAGCATCCATCTCGTACTTGTAGTCCGGGTGCGAATTGTGCTCCATGAAGGTGGTCGAAGTATAGATATTGCCCATGAAGGGTCCTTTCGTGCGTGCTGGAACGAGTCATTTTGGGACGGGGTTAAAATGACTCATCGGGGCGGGGCTGAAAAGCTGCTGCTCCAAACAGCTCCGTCCCATTTTGAGTCAAAACAACCCCGTCCCATTTTGACTCAGCCTAGTTGAAGGTGCGGTAGACGGTTTCGAGGCCGTCGATGAAGGCGTCCACGTCGTGCTTGTCGTTGTAGAACGCGAGGCTCGCGCGGCAGCAGGCGAGGTTCTCGACGCCGAGCCAGGTGAGCAGCGGCTGGGCGCAATGGTGGCCCGCCCTGATGCACACGCCCTGCATGTCGAGGATGCTCGCCACGTCGTGCGGATGCACGCCGCGCACGTTGAAGCTGATGACGCCGTGGTGGCGGTCCCAGTAGATGGAGCCGATGATTTCCACATAGGGCAGCTCCACCATGCGGCTCATCGCGTAGTGGACGAGCGCCTGCTCGCGCGCCTGCACGGTGTCATAGCCCACCTGGTTCACCAGATAGTCGAGCGCTGCGCCCGTGGCGTAGATGCCTGCCGCATCCTGCGTGCCCGCCTCGAACTTCTCGGGCACGGGAGCCCAGACGGCGTCCTGCTCGGTCACGGAGTCGATCATCTCGCCGCCAGTGAGGAAGGGCGGCATGACCTCCAGGAGCTCCATGCGTCCCCACAGCACGCCTACGCCCATGGGGCCGAGCGCCTTATGCGCGGAGAAGGCGAGGAAGTCCGCGCCCAGCTCCCGCACGTCGACCGCCATGTGCGGCACGGACTGGGCGGCATCGACTACCAGGTAGCCACCACGGGCGTGCACGGCAGCGGCGAGTTTCTCGACCGGCACGCGGCAGCCGAGCACATTCGACACCTGCGTGCACGCCACGATTTTCGTGCGCGGGCCGATCTTCTCGGCAATCTCGGCGTCGGTGAGCTCACCGGTTTTGGTGGGGTAGAGGTAGACGAGCTTGGCACCCGCCGTGCGGCATGCCTGCTGCCACGGGATGAGGTTAGAGTGGTGCTCCATGATGGTGATGGCTACTTCGTCGCCCGGTTCGAGGACCGTGGGCGCGAAGGAGCTCGCCACGATGTTCAGCGACTCGCTCGTGTTGCGCGTGAAAACGACCTCGTTTGCGCGCGGCTTGCCCGCCTCGTCAACGGCGCCGATGAGGCCCGCGATCTGCGCGCGCACCTTGGCGATGGCCTCGGTCGCCTCCACCGAAAGCGAGTACAGTCCGCGCAGCGGGTTGGCGTTCATGGTCTCGTAGAAATGCTTCTGCGCCTCCAGCACGCAGGCGGGTCGCTGCGCGGTGGCGGCGCTGTCCAAAAAGGCGATGTCCGGATGCTGGGTGAATAGCGGGAACGCTGCCTTGAAGGGGTTGGTCTCGATGTCGATGCGCGGCCAGGCGCGCGAAGCGGCGTCGGAGGCATCCAGCACGCCCGGTGCGGGCGCGGTGCAGGACTCGCAGGCTACGGACTCGGTGTCAATCATGCGGCATCCTCCTTGGGTGCGTCGATGTCGTCGGTAAAGCCGGGGATGAGGGCCTCGCCCAGGCGAAGGACGGAGGCGCGAATGCGCTCGTCGGGTGCTGTGAGCGCGGCGTCCTCGAGCTTGGCGCGGATGAACAGCGCCTCGGCGGCCTCCGCGGACACGCCGCGGCTCTTAAGGTAGAAGAGCTGCTCGGGGCGAACGTGCCCGATCGTGGCGCCATGGTTGCCTGCGACGTCGTCTTCATCGCAGAGAATCGTGGGCACGGTCTTGTTGTCCACGCCCTCGCTCGCCAGAAGGACGGTCTCCTGCTCGGAGCCCTCGCTGCCCTTGCAGCCGTGCACGAGGTCGATGGTGCCGCGCAGTACCTTCTTGCTGGTTCCGGTGAGCACGCCGTTGGCGTTCATGTTGCTCACCGTCTTGCGTCCGCGCTGGCGAACGACGTAGTTGAAGTCGCGCTGCTCAGAGCCGGAAGCGAGGTAGCGGGTGTCGATATCCAGGCGAGCGGTGTCACCGCGCACGTCGGCGGCAAGGCCGGTGACGGTGAGCTCTCCGCCGAGCACCACGTGGCGCACGTTCACGCGCGCGCCCTCGTCGAGGACGTAGCCCTCGTCGTCCAGCAGCTTGGCAGCGGGAGTACCCAGGGCATAGACGGTCACGTTCACACGGGCATGCGAGCCGGCGAAGACGCGGAGCGTGGTGCCGGCAAGCGCCGCGGCGGCGTCGTCGGCGCCCATGGCGGCCGTCGCGTCGAGTGCGATGACGAGGTCGAAGGTGGAGCCCGGTGCGGCAACGACGTCGATGCTCCCTGCCGCAGCCTCGCCAGCCTCGGCCTCAACGCGGATGGTTGCCCGCTCCTGGGTGTCTTTCGCTGCCGCGAGCACCATGGTCTCGCGGGCGAGGAAGTTCAGATAGGCGCGAGCGTCTGCGCCGATGCCGGTCTCGAAGGCGGTGGCAACGTCGAGCGCGGCCTCCTCCAGCGAGGCGCGCTTCTGGTAGCGCGAGAGCGCGGGGAGCTCGAGATTGGACGTGGGAGCGCTGGCGGAGCCGCTTTCAGCCGTCCCAGCCGTGCCGGTCATCTCGGCTGCGCCGCCTGCCGCGACGTTGCGGGCAGCATTCTCGGCCAGTGCAGCGCGCACGCAGGCACGGTCATCGCCCGTGCTGTCTTCGTCCGCCGTCGCGCGTGCCGCGTCGAGGCGCGCCTGCAGTTCGGCCACCGCGCCCTCGAAGCTCATGGCGTGGTCGAACAGGCGGTCTTCTGCGTCAACTTCCATCGAGCCTCCGGGTGCCAGGCTCATCGGAATCTCGATTTGCGTATCGTTCATGCGCAGCCAGCCCCAGGTGGGGGCGGGCATGGCGTTGGCGTGCTTAATCGTCAGGGAATCCATCTAGCCGATCGCCCCTTCCATTTCCAGCTTGATGAGGTTGTTCATCTCGACGGCGTACTCGAGCGGCAGCTCCTTGGCCACCGGCTCAGCGAAGCCGTTCACGATCATCGCGCGCGCCTCCTCCTCGGAGATGCCACGGCTCATGAGGTAGAACACCTTGTCGTCGCCGATGCGTCCGATGGTGGCCTCGTGGCCCACGTCCACGTGTTTGGCGCGGATGTCCATGGCGGGGATGGTGTCCGAGCGGCTCTGGTCGTCGAGCATGAGCGACTGGCAGCTCACGCTCACGGCGGAGTTCTCGGCTCGCTCCGTTACCACCACGGAGCTGCGGAAGGTCTGGATGCCGCCGCCCTTGGAGATGCCCTTGGTCTCAACGGTCGCGCTCGTCTCGGGCGCGTTCAGCACCACCTTGCAGCCGGTGTCGAGGTTTTGCCCCGCGCCGGCGAAGGTGATGCCCGTGAAGCTCGAGCGGCTCCTGCGGCCGTTCAGCACGCTCATGGGGTAGAGGTAGCCCACATGGCTGCCGAAGCTGCCGCTGATCCACTCGATCTCGCCCTCGTCGTCCACGCGGGCGCGCTTGGTGTTCAGGTTGTACATGTTCTTCGACCAGTTCTCGATGGTCGAGTACCGCAGGTGCGCACGCTTGCCCACGAAGAGCTCCACGGCGCCCGCGTGCAGGTTGGCCACGTTGTACTTCGGCGCCGAGCAGCCCTCGATGAAGTGCAGGTCGGCGTCGTCCTCCACGATGATGAGCGTGTGCTCGAACTGGCCCGCGCCCTTGGCGTTCAGACGGAAGTAGCTCTGGAGGGGAAAGTCCAGCTTCACGCCGGCGGGCACGTAGACGAACGAGCCGCCGCTCCACACCGCGCCGTGGAGCGCGGCGAACTTGTGGTCCGTGGGCGGGATGAGCGTCATGAACTTTTCGCGGATGAGCGCCTCCCACTTGGGTTCGTGGAGCGCCTCTTCGATGCCGGAGTAGACGATGCCCATCTTCGAGGCCGTGTCCTGCATGTTGTGGTACACGAGCTCGGAGTCGTACTGCGCGCCCACGCCGGCCAGGTAGCTGCGCTCGGCCTCGGGGATGCCCAGGCGCTCGAAGGTGTTCTTGATGTCGTCGGGCACCTCGTCCCACGTTGCCTGCTGGTCGGTGTTGGGCTTCACGTAGGTGACGATGTGGTCCATGTCGAGGCCGGCGATGCTGGGGCCCCAGGTGGGGTTGGGCATCCTGTGGTAGGTCTCGAGCGACTTCAGGCGGAAGTCGAGCATCCACTCGGGCTCGTCCTTGCGATCGGAGATCTCGCGCACGATATCCGGCGTGAGGCCACTGTCCAGGCGCTCGAAGCCTTCCTCGCTATCAACGATGTCGTAGAGGGTGCGGTCGATGTCCGCGACCTCGGTGCGTTGCTTTGCCACGGCCGCCTCCTAGCGCTCGATGACCGCGGAGAGGTCGGCCGGGGAGAGCTCGGCGTCGGAGCTGTCGCCCGCTGCCTCCTGCTCGAAGCGCTCGAAGCCGTGCTCGTCGATCCAGTCGATGAGCGAAGCGTCGCCCTCATGCACCACGCGCCCGTTCACCATCACGTGCACGCGGTCGACGTCGAGGTGCTCGAGGATGCGCGTGTTATGCGTGATGATGAGGAGCGTTCCGTCACAGCTCTTGCGGTAGAGCTCCATGCCGCGGCTCACCACGCCGAGCGCGTCCACGTCGAGGCCCGAATCGGTCTCGTCCAAGATGGCGAGCTTGGGTTGCAGGAGCAGCAGCTGGAGCATCTCGACCTTTTTCTTCTCACCACCGGAGAAGCCCACGCCCAGTTCGCGGTTGAGGTAGGCGGGCGGCATGTCGAGCTCCGCGCAGAGCTCCTTCATGCGGCGGCGGAACTCCTTGCCGCGCATCTCCAGGCCGGGGCGGTCGGCGATGGTGGCGCGCAGGAAGCTCGAGAGCGGCACGCCGGGAATCTCGACCGGTGCCTGGAAGGAGAGGAAGACGCCGGCGCGGGAGCGCTTGTCCGGGCTGAGCTCGGTCATGTCCTCACCATCGAAGGCGATGGTGCCGGCGGTCTGCGTGTAGGCGGGGTCGCCCATGATCACGTGGCCGAGGGTGGACTTGCCGGCACCGTTGGGGCCCATGAGCACATGGGTCTCGCCAGCGGGAATGGTAAGGTCGATGCCGTGGAGAATGGTCTTCTCGTCCACGGCGGCGGCAAGCCCCTGGATGGAGAGGAGCGGGGTCTGGGACATGGTTTCTCCTTGCTGTGAACTCGGATGTTAATCCTAGGAATTATCTCGGATTAACGATAAAATGATTGCGCTCGAAGTCAAGGTTAATTCCCACTAATCCACTAGGATTTCGGAGCTCAAGGCCGGTGAAGCAAAAACACTGGGTGAAATACCGGGTGATTATGTTTCACGCGGGATGAGCGGGGTACGAGGCCTGGGCGGGCCCCGGCTCCGGGTCTTCCGGTGTCACGGGATGGCAGGGTGAGACAATTTGCCCCGGCACGTTTGTCTCATTGTTTCGAAGGAGGCGGCATGCTCATTTCTTCCAAGGGGCGGTACGCTCTCCGCCTCATGATCTACATCGCGGCGTTCGGTGATGCCGAGGGCAAGATCGCCCTGCGCGAGGTGGCCGATCGCGAGGACATCTCGCTGAAGTACCTGGAGCAGCTCGTGCGCCCGCTCATGCATGCGGGGCTCCTCACGAGCGTGCGCGGCAAGGGCGGCGGCTATGCGCTCGCGCGCCCGGCGGACGAGATTCGCGCCGGCGATATCCTGCGTGCTGCCGAGGGCACCACGGCCCCCGTTGCCTGCGAAGGGCTCGAGGGGGCGTGCCATCGAGCCGATCTCTGCTCCACCGTCAAGTTTTGGACCGGGCTCGACGAGGCGATCGAGGCGTATGTGGACGGGGTCACCCTTGCGGACCTTGCACGCGTGCCCGAGATCGATCTGAGCATCGATTAGGCGGCTCTCGCTCCGCGCGTCCAGCCGTGGCAGCGATGTCGGGGGCATGTCACGCTTTTGCGCGCCGCCTCGCCCCGGAGCGAGACACTTGTGCCGGGTGAAACTGTCTCATCTCAGGGAACAGAGACACTTGTGCCGGGTACAACTGTCTCATTTTAACTGTCTCATCTCAGAGTATCCCGGGAACCTTTCGTCCGGGCCTCACGGTTCCTGTGTGCGCTGGTTGAGTTTGCCGCTGTGGCGCCTCCAAAATAGGGGGCCCGGCACTTTCAAGCTCTACTTCAACCTTAATTGACTTCCTTAAGCTTCGTGTGAATGCCTTGACCCGCATTTTGGGCCCTTGGCATACTGGGAGCCTCTCGCGTACTGCGAATGAAACCTTAACCGCACCAGCTCCTCGGAGCCGCAGATTGGAGAGCTTCATGAAGCCCCGCCACATCGCTATAGCATCGGGCCTTGCGCTCACGTTGACCTTCGGTGCCGTGCAGGCAACCACCGCAGCATTTGCCGAGCCGAGCGCTTCCGCAGACGCCGATGCCGCTGCAACCGGCACTGCCGCGGCCGGCAGTGCCGACTCCGCCGCAGGCGATTCGGCAGAGCAGCTTCCCGCACCGGCGGACTACGATAAGGCCGACTTCTACGAGAGCGCCCCTGCCGTCTCGGCGCGTTCCGCGCGCTCGGCGAGCAGCTCGAGCCTCTCTTCGGTCTCTGTCTCGAGCGAGATGAAGTACTTCACCAAGTACGAGAGCCACAGCAACTATCGCCAGGGCTTCAGCTATGGCGATGGCTACAACGCGCTCGGCTACTACCAGTTCGACCGCCGCTACTCGCTCATTCCATTCCTTACCCAGGTGTACAACGCCAATCCCACGAAGTACTCGATGCTCAAGGCCGTGATCGACCGGGGGAGCGAGGTCAAAAGCGTCTCGTCTATGTACGATAGCGGCAGCAAGACGTTGACCGAGCTCGGCCAGCTCGTGCAGAGTGCCTGGTATGCCGCATACGATGCCGACCCGGCGGAGTTCTCTGCCTTCCAGGATGCGTATGCATACAATAGCTACTATGTGCCGACCGAGCGCTGGCTGAAGAGCGAGCTGGGGATCGACATGTCTGGCCGCGCGGACTGCGTGAAGGGCATGGTGTGGGGTCTGTCCAATATGTGGGGCACCCGCGGCGTGAAAAAGGTGCTCTGCGGCGCGAACCTCTCGAACGACATGACCGATCGCGAGTTCGTGGCGGCGCTTTCCGCGCAGATGACCGACAACATCGAGAAGTACAGCTCGCAGACCCAGTATTACAAGGGCTGGAAGGACCGTTACAAGAACGAGCTGAACGACTGCCTGGCATTTATCTCGCTGCATGAAGCGGAAGACGAGGCGGCGGGCGGCGCGGCAGGTTCGACCGACGATGCGACCAATGGAGCGGCCGGCGATTCTGCGGGAGATGCGGGCGGCTCGGCGGGCGATGCCGGCGCGGGCTCTGGTTCGGATTCCGGTTCGGACGAGGGCGCCGGGGATAGCACGGGATCCGGTTCGAATAGCGGCACGGCTGGTGGCTCGAATGACGGGGCATCCGGCTCCGGCTCGAACGGCGCGGGGCCTGCCGGTGATTCGGCTGGTTCCGGATCGGGCTCCGCAGACGATGCTCCGAGCAATGGAGCTACTGCTGGCGGCGATACCGCGGGCGGAAGCGGCGGCAGTTCTTCGAACAGCGGGTCGGCGAACAGCGGTGCTTCGAACGGGGGCAGCTCCACGAACGGGGGCAGCTCCACGAACGGGGCCGCAGATGATTCGGTTGCGGGCGGCTCCGGTTCCAACGATGCTTCTAACGACGGCACCTCAGGCGGCGCTTCGAACGACGCGTCCAATGGGGCTGATGCCAACGATTCCGCAGACAAGAGCGACGGTGCGGCGGGTGACGCTTCATCCGACGATGCCGGATCGGGTGAGGATGCGAAGGAGTACGCATCGTCCGACGGCACCGGCCAAGATGAGTCGAGTGCGAACGGTGCAACAACGGATGCGGCGAAGCAGGACGATGAGACCGCTTCGAAGAAGGAGCCTTCGACGACGTCTTCCAACGGGGACGAGAATGCTTCCGGTGATGCAAGGGACGCGGACCCGGATGCGAAGAAGAGCTCCGATGAGGCTACCGAGGGGGCTGCTGAGGATGCGGGCGGCCGCATGCCGCAGACTTCGGACCTCGTTATGTTCGCTGGCTTTGCGGGGGCGAGTGCGGCGACGTTCGGAGCTACGTTCATCGCTGCCGGTAAGCTTGGCTTGAAGCGGCGCAAGGACGACAACGCCGAGTAGCGCGATGGAGCTTCGGCTGCTTGTCGTCATGGACGTCTGGGCCAGGGGATAGCGTACGCTTGCAAGAGGGTTAAGCGGGTGCGTGCGAGTTTCGCGCGTGCCCGCTTTTGCGTAAGCAAGGCTTTAGCCTGTGCGTCGCGCACAGCGTGTCGCGCCAAAACCCACCCGCTAAGCGGATGGACGATGGAGCGCGTGCAGCGCGTTCGCCGCGATGGCGTGGATGGTTGCGTTCTGGCCAACGGGGCGGCGGTTGAGCCTGCCGGGCTGTGCGCGGGCGTGGTGAGAGACGATTGAGTTTGCAGGAGGCGGAAGCATACGAAAAAGCCCCAACCGAAGTTGGGGCCGTGCAATCTTTGGTAGCCCGTACCAGATTCGAACTGGTGATCTCCGCCTTGAGAGGGCGGCGTCCTAAACCGCTAGACGAACGGGCCATTATGGCTGGGATGGAGGGAGTCGAACCCCCATTGACGGAACCAGAATCCGCTGTCCTGCCATTAGACGACATCCCAGTGGCATCACGCGGCAACCCGCGTGCGGATAGATATACTACGGCACAATGCCCTGAAGCGCAAGGGGTGAATTTTGGAGAATTTGAAGCACGGTAGCAGATGGACAAAGATATCTTTCTGCTGCGCGGGCGTTATTCACCATAGCGTTCAAGGATCTCATCCCTGGCTTCTCGAAGGTATTCCCGTAGGAGGGGGATAGAAAAGTCCACGTATCCGCGGGCGGTGCGTTCGATAATTTGCCGTTGTATCAGCAACCTCTGGACATACGTTACTGAACTGGGCTTTTTGCCAAGCTCAGTCGCAAGCTGCTTTGTGGAAGTTGCTCCATCGTGGTTGGCGAGGGCAATTAGATATTCCATCGCTTTTTGCGAGATGTTTGAAATCGCTGGCTCATGTACCGTTTCGTGAAAACGATTTGTTGCTAGGGCGATTCCGTTTTCGACGTCCTCGTTCGAGACCGTTGTAGAGCCGTTTCTGTGTTTATTTGCGCGATCCCATACATAAAAACCGACGAGTTGAATGAGATACGCGTATCCGTGGGTTGCCTTTGCAACTTGATCAAGCTCGTCTCCTTCAAGCGACAGGCCTGATTCTCTAAAACTGTCGTTTAGCGATAGCTTGACCTCAAGATTATTGATTTCTGTTAGATCCTCGGGCTGAGCTCGCTGTAAAAATGACATCGCCTTGCCGTTGATGAGGTCCATTACTCCCGTTGTGAGGCCTGCGAAAACGAACGCGACATCTCTTTTCTCTCCCGTGAGTAGTTGCACGGTCGAGGCAATGAGTCGCACATCCTCCTCTTGGGCGTCTTGAATCTCATCAACTGTTACGAGTACGCCACAGTCTTTTTCAGACGCATCTCGAAGCAGGTCGCGTAGCGTTGGGGTTTTGGTTTTGATGTTTGCCTCACCGGATGCAAAGAGGGCCTTTCCGGAGATATTCGCTTTCTCAATTTGGAATTGGGGCAAAAGCTCGTGAATAACATCGTTAATAAGCTCTTTGCCCGCCGATACGCTTACTGTTTTCCATCCCGCATCGCGCGCGATTTGGGCAAGCTCAGTGAGAAGCGCCGTTTTGCCCGATCCACGGGGACCGGTGATACGCATGAGCCTTCCCTGGGCGCCAACGCCACCCACAAGGCCATTTTGAAAATCTGCGATTACGTTTTCTCGTCCGATTAGTTGGGGAGGTTCGGCACCTGGTGTAGGACGGAAGGGGTTGATAAGCGTTTGTGACATAGTGTGCCTCCGTCTCTCTTCTATAGTCTATCGTGTCTAAATTATTTTATCGTGAATTATTTAATTCATCGCGGATAAGTAGAAATGGATGAAGCATATTTCGTAAATGGGCTGCGTCGTTGGCGAAAGAGATACTCGCGTATCACCTGGATTGCATGAAAAGAACTTTTGTCCTATGAGCCATGGCGATGCAAGAGAAGCGAGATGGCGGCTTTTCCTCTGCTCCAACAAGTAATACCCGAGGTCAAAAAGGTTTACCTCAGGTATTTGTTCCTCTAAATCCGCTCGATAGAGAGGCGTCCCTCGAGTAGGAGTTTGTGGATCAGGTTGTTTCCGTGGTCCGCGTTGTCGAGCGTTTGCCCGTACGTCGAAAGCAGCTCTGTCACGCGGTTCATCATGTCCGTCCTGACCTCAAGGTCGCTCTTCTCGGCATATGGACGGTAGTAGAACGCTAAACAGGCGTCGCCGTCGTAGAGGTCGATCGAGTCGAATATCGCCTGGAAGTACGAGTAGTCCGCGCTTGCGAGAGAGTGACCGAAGAACTTGATCAGATCGACATCACCGGGTAGCACCTCGTAGTGCTGCGGGCCGCCCATGGCCATGAGACGGTAGGTCTTCGTGAACGGCGCGACGCTTCGGTTTGTCATCATGCCCCTACCATCAATGCCGAAGACGATTCCGTCGCCGAGCTTACCGTGGATGTTCACATAGGATACTGCTCGGTTGTTGTTGTATTTCATTTCCTTCGGTCCGGTGTAGTTGAAACTGAGAACCGAGAGATCGGGACGGAAGTCGTCTGCGTTTGGCACGCCACGCTTGATGATTTCCCAGAGCAACTGCCGTGCTGTCTTCGGGTATTGCGGGGTCTGCTCAACTTGCTTTGTAAGGTACGCGTCAAACTCGTCCTCGAGCCGGTGCAGCTCGTCGAGCATCAGCTTGTCGAGATTTTCACGGCTGTACTCGTCTCCCAGCCCGAATCCTCTCTCAACGAGGTAGCGACGCACGCGCCTCTCTGCAGGGTACTTAGCGAGAAGGCCGAACGGCGATTTCTTGTCGCCAAACTCAAGGCTGAAGACGCTATCCAGCAGGTCGAGATGACGCGGAGGATTTTGCGGGCGTACCCATCTTGCAATGGCTCCCTCAACGTCGTACCAGTTGTCGCCGCTGCGATCGGTCAAAATGATGTCCCATGCGGTAAGCCCCGCCTCGCGAAGCCGAGAGCCTGCGCTCTTGCCGCCCGAGAAGCCCTCGCGCTCAATGGCCTGCAGTCTTTCTAGCCTCGGTTCGAAGAAGCTCTTGAAGTCGGACTTGAGCCCGCATGCCAGGTCGAACCCGTTGCCGATAATCACAAGCTGGTGCCAGGTTGACCTCATGTCTGGCAGATACGAACTGTAGTCGGGAATCTCTGTCTCGGGAGTAACGCTCGCTCTCAATGAATCAACGACGTTATTGACATCGATGCCAGTCAAAAGAGATGCGGGCTTATTGTCAGCCAAAACTCGAATCCTTTCCTTTGGTTCGATTTATGTTGCCGAATGGGCATACTCGTTCTTTTTGTACGATTGGAGCGATAAATAGTATTGTTCAATTATTAAATTATTCTAGCAGTCAACCAAACGGGTGATTCCCTCCTTGCTGCGAGCTGCGAAAGCGCGCATCGGCCATGAGCAGATGGCGGACCACCCTTACGATCCAGGGCCACCGCATGTCGTCCCGCTTGATCCGGAACGGGTACACATAGAGGTTGAGGCAGGACTGCAGGTTCTCGGGGTCCATGCTCGTGAAGCGCCACAGGTAGCGCTTTATTCACGAGCACAGGTTGTTCACCAGGGACATCTGCTCGAGGTAGACGGGGTCGCGGACGTCGACCTTGTAGGTCTCGTCCTCAAGCTCCAGCTCCCTGACCAGGACGTTATGAGCTCGCTCCTTGTCGTGGACCAGCGTCGCCCCCTTCGCGACGTGGGGCTTCATCGCTTTTTTAAGCGCACCGAGGACGGCTGCCGTGCTCGCACGCGACGGCGACCGGCTCCTTGCGGGCGTCGATGCTGACCGCGATGCAGAGCTTCCGCTTCGAGAGGCCGCGCTTGCGGCCCTCGCCATAGTCCTTCGAGAGGTCGGTGTCGTTTATGTAGGTCTCGTCGATCCAGACGCTCCCCTGAGGACGATTCGGTTCTGGTAGCCGTCCACGGGCGGCGAAGAGGCGGTGACGCCACTCCTAAGCGGTCTGGTGTCTGATGCGGCACATCTTCGCGCAGGCGTCCAGCGGCACTGCCAACAGCGTCAGCCTGGCGAAGTCGACCCAGGTGGCGAGCGGCTTCTTGCAGTGCTCCAGCACGGTCCCCGTGAGGGAGCTGAACCTCGCGCCGCAGCGCGGGCAGCGCCAGCGCCGGACGCCGGCATCGGTCGAGCCATCCCTCCACGGAGAGGGCTTCCCGTACGAGGGGCACGCGGGGCTCGGCCGGTAGAGCTCGGCCGCCTCTGCCAGGATGCCGGAGCCGGCCTCCTCGCGGACCATGCGTCCGCGGACGGCGTCATGCAAAGGCTCGGGCATCTCATGGCGGGTCTTCCCATCTGCCCGAACGCCCGCCCGGAGGGAATGTCGCCAAACAAAGATTCGGGTGGGCGCTCGGGCAAATTCTACGTTTGGCTGGGAAGAGGATGCCACGGGAGGGCGGAAGCTATCACCCGTTTGGCTGACTGTTAGATTGGTCTTTATCGGCGGAGCTGAAACTGTTGCTTGCGAGTCTGTATTTACGGTCGTGGCTGCTATTGTGATAATCCCCAGTACGACTGGGGTAAGCAAACGGAGGGGTGCGATACGCTGATGGATTTTCAACTGATAGAGCTAATCATTCAGGCGGCCGCCACGATTGCGACCGGTGCCGGGGTTGTAATTTCTCTGCATCAAGTACATCAAGAGCGAACACAACGTATAGAACGAGAGCTTCGATTGCAAGCCGATCGTGTTGCAGCGTGGTTTGAAGATGTTGGGTCACATACAGCTCCATCCACCTCACATTCAATCTATCGCTCGGTGGTAATCAGCAATAACAGCGAAGCTCCCATATACGATGTGATAATCAGTTGCGTGGGTATGTACGGTGCGGGTCCAGCAGCTAGAGGGGAGAATGCACCAGTAGATTATAAAAATAGAGTCTTGATTTCCCAAATAAATCCGGGCTCATGGAGTGTATGGCTGCCTACCGATGGAAGCGGAATGGGTGTAATTACAACTGTGGAAATTGCTTTTCGCGATGCCTGCGGTACGAGTTGGGTACGAAGGGGAAGCGGCTGTATCGAGGCGCTGAAGGGGCGAACGCTAGACTGCTACCATATAGGATTGCCCCCTCAATGGACGACGGCGCAGAGGGTGGAGGCGGTCTAGCATCTCTTTTTGCGCAAGGTGTGATATTGAGCGGCAGATTTTATGCGGGCATGTTTACAGGTCTAGATGAGCATCGTTAGGAATGTGGCTGAGGGTTTGACCCCATAGCTCTGTAGGGGAGAACATGCCACAGCATCGGGGTCACATAAAGCAGCCTCGTTACCCCAAAGCTGCTCTATCTTGCTCGAAAGGCTTCTATAGGCTCAATTAACATCTCGAGCCCCTCAAAAGAACGATGGGGCCGTTGGGGGTAAAGGCTGATCCGTCTTTGCAGAAAGACGCGCTGATTCATATTGGCATATTGGGCGTAATCAACGTGACTAGCTCACACATCTTGATGAAGGCGTCAGTGGGAACGTCCGTGTTGGGTGAACCTACAGCAGAGACCGCTACTTCGTCTGCCCCCAAGCCCCATCGTCACGCTTTTCCCGCTTCGATAACTCCTTGAATGGTTTTTCCTATATTACTTGTAAGCTTGCCCATAGCCGTCGAAGAATCCTGATTCAGATGATTCTCCTCTTCAATGGCGCGGCTAAAATGGTGTGCTAGCTCGGCAATGCCCTTATTTTTCTTTGTGTTCATGCCCAACACATCGTTGGCGAGCTTGCTGATGTATCTCCGGTGTGTTCCCTTGACATAATCGTTTGCGAGAATGTCCTTCTCATGCGGTTTGATATGCGTCTCATATGCATCGCTTGTGTGAAGCAGAAGGTATAATTCGAAGCTCGGGTTGGTCACAGCAACTTCGGCCACACCTGAGAATGCCTGCAGGTCCTTTTGAAATTGCTTATCATTTCCCTTGTAAATGTCAGTATCGAACACAACAACGATGCGATCGGTTTCCTTATCGAATCCAAATCCGTCGCTTCTAATGCGTTTAGCCTGTTCAAGCAAAGCACGGGGGTGAGACTTGTTCTGGTCGTCTTCCGTGCGCTCGATCGGTTTGAGCTCAATGCGTTCAGGGATGTTTTGCTTTGCCAGATGTATGGCGAGCTCTGTAAAATACCAGAGCTCGCTGTTGGCGCCTTCTGCGATGAAGAAGCATAGTGATTTGGGCTTGAGTTCGGGGCGGGCCGTCCGCTTATTCCAGGTATCTAATGCGATAAGAGGCGGCATGGCATCAAGCCTCCTCTTGGTTAAGGGCGGCAAAAGCGCGAACGGAAGACAGGCACGGCACGCCGCCGTAACGGCCCTCAAGGTATTGTTTATCGATGCACGAATCGGTCCTCACCTTTCCGACTTGAGTAAAATCGTCGAGAGCATAGAGGTGCGAAGTTCCATCTTCGTTTCGATCAACAAACCAAATCTCGTCTTTGCGCAGGTATTTGAACGACATGATTGCGCTTTCATGGGTCGTAAACACAAGTTGGCAGGTGTCGTTGGTGTGAGATTTGTTAAAGAGCCGGATGAGTTGCTGCGTTAGCATGGGGTGAAGGCTGCGGTCGATTTCATCGACAACAAAGATGGCATCGGTTTTCTTGGAAAAGAGTATGTCCATGAAGTCAAAAAGGCGCTGAGTACCGTCCGACTCGTCTCCAAAATCAAACAGCGATTGGGAGCCGCTGTGTTGAATTTCAAGGAGCGAGGCTTGGGGCTCAGAGCCATTTTCCGACTCGATTCCCACAAACTCCTTTCCCGTTCGGGCGGTAATGAGATAGCTGTTTTTAGGGCTATTTTGTGCGCCTTGCGCCATGAAGCTGCGGATGGTCATAAGCAGGCCGGGATCAAGGCGCTTGTTGAGTTCGTCAAGGCTGATGGGTTGTTTGTCCAGCGCCGATACGCCGGTATCGAAAGAGGCGAGAACCTCTGCTACTTGATCAAGCGTTGCGCTGTCTCGATAAAATTCAGAGGTAGGGGAGGGCTGTCCCGCAACAATGATGAGAAGGTTCTCAGTGAACCAGCTACACGCTCGGGCAAAGCTTTCCAATAGAGAGCCTGGCTCAAAAGGCTTGCCGCGTCCAATGGTGCTGAGCAGCAGAAGCGAGGGATTCTGTCTTGCCTGACTGGCAAAATCAGAAGCATAGATGTTGAGGCGCATCCCCTCTCGATCGCTTTCATCGGTGTTGGAAGCATTTTCAAAGGAGGCGGAACCATCCGAAGAACGTTCGAAGAGCAAGCGTGGTGCATCGCCTAAATCATAGAGCCATTCAGACTGGATGCTCAGCTTGCTCAGTATGCAGCTAAAGCCGTAGTCAAATACTTGTCCGTCTTTTTCAAACTGAAGCTCAAAGACAGACTCCTGGTCCGCGAGCCCCGCGCCCGCACGGCAGTATTCCTGAGCAGCCTCTTGGGGGATGGAGCCGGCTGTGATGGCGGACTGCATAAGCGAAAGGATGCGAATGATGTTGCTTTTTCCGGCAGCGTTTCCGCCGTAGATCGCGGCGTTTCTCAGGGCATATGCGTTGTCGTGAAGAGGACGCATGTGGTCCCTGTGCATCTTGATTTTTGTTGATGCAACCATGTCGAGTTCGATGGGCTCGACTCCGATGGAGCGGAAATTATTGCAAGAAAGTTTAATAAGCATGCAGCCTCCTTGCTCTTGGGCATATCTGATAGTTTATCTCATTGAATCGATAAAATCGATTCAATGAGATATTGTGATTACGGTGGAGGCTTACGGGGTTAGTAGGTCGAAGTAAAATGAGGTTGGCTGGACCAAACACAATCAATCGTAGAGGGGTGCGCAGACATATAAGGAGTTGTGCCGCATTCGCGTTATGCTAACGGAGGTTTAGCGCAAAGTGAACAGTATCGTTCGGTGTTTCCATGCCACTCAATCAGATGGCGATGGCTTAGGATAGAAGCCGTCTGTCTCCTATCTGTGATATGCGAGGCGTTGAGCGAAGTCTGAGTAAGGGGTGTCGTGAGCGTGGATAATTGCGAGGACGCGAAATCAATCGATGCTTTGCATGGCAGAGCAAGGAGTTTCGTCTTGTCATATTTTGGAATTAAGGATGACCTCCCTGGGGAGGATGGATTGTTTTCTTGCAAGATCCATCTTGACTCTCGCCGGATAAGGAATTCTTCATATGGCAGTTTAGAATCGGCCGAGGTTTTAATATCTAGCGATGAACTTGATAAAGAATTGCTTGCTGCAGAAAAAGCGCAATATTCTTCGAGCGGCATGGAACTGTTTTCAGAGAAAAAACACTATGAGTGCTACGCCGATATCGAATCTCCTAGGCCTGCGAGAAGGGCTTGTAGATATATGGAACGAAAGGCGCTTGACGATGGAGAAGTGACATATTCGATTGGTATTAGCAGCCTTACATACTGTCTTTTCTGCATATTGAAGTATCTGAGAGGCAGCGATGAGCGGCCGCATCCTCATTCACCAAGTCGCTATGTGTTTCAAATGCATAGAATGCGCTATCGTTTTGATTGTCCAAGATTCGACAGCGACATTTTTTCTGCTTGCAATGGAGACTGGAGGGTATTATTGCCCTACCTCGTCGGCCTTCGCAGCATTGGAATCGATTTCTCTCGTAGAAGTAATATATCTACAGCCCGTGATCGGGCAACTGCTTTTGAGTTCAAATATATGTACTGCAATGATGAAGCGATTAGGAGGGTGACTGACGCCGACGAGTTTCTATACCGCCGCGTTTTGAGGACTGGTGTCACACATCGACGAACGCTAGATTCCCCGCCACGTAAAAAATACGATAAAGAAGCAGTTGATTACTATCGTCTTGCGCTTTCATCCGAAGACCCCTACGTTCGTTTTCTCTCCTTCTATCATGTGCTCGAACGTTTTTTCAATTTGGCATATAAGCGTGGCGTGACACAGAAGCTGCGCGACAAACTTGCTGCAGTTGATTTTTCGTTCGATGAAGACTGCCTGTTTGAAATAGTTAAAATGATTGAAAAGGAGGCGGGAGGCAAGCAGCAAGCTGGCTATGGCAATGAAAAGAATGAGCTCGTTTTTCTCCTGCAAGAATACCTTGATATTTCTGAGTTGTTATCCGGTCTTGCGAGCGATGAATTTGACTGGAAAGATTATTACAGGTCCGTTCACGTTGTGTTTGAGCCCAGCGCTCCTCTAATAGATTGGGACAGCGCTGATGTAATAAAGCTGATCGCCAACAGAATATACAAAGTCAGGAACGCGATTATTCATAGCAAGCAAGGAGGGGGAGGTATTTATAGGCCGTTTTTGCACGAGTCAGATTTGTCAAAAGAAATTCCGCTCATTCGTTGTCTGGCCGAGCGTATCATCGACGGGACAGGAGTATTAATTGCCACTTAGCTTGGGAAGATTGGTTATTCTACACACATTCAAATTAAGTAGCCAGGCGATGATGATAAATGCTCTATGTTTCCGTTAGCTTAGCGCGATAAACCCTATGCGGTTTCCTTTGTTTGCTAGGTTTCTTAAAGTGATCAGGCTTAGGATTTCAGCGCTCGACGGTGAGTCCCGCATCGGCCGACGACGACATGGTCGCGCAATAATATCTCGTGTGGTGCATTTGAGTTTTCAGCTCAATCCTCTCGGTAGATCTGCCGTAGGTAGCGCAGGGTGCGTCTAATCGAAACCCTGTTGAATCGCGAGCGTAACGAGCGCACCCTATCCTACGGAGCGTTGACCGTGTCGAGTCCGTTCGTGCCGGTTCGATTATTTTGGTAGCGCGGCGCGCAGTCACCGAGGCCATCCATTGCGATTGCCTCATGCGCTTTGAGCAAGGGTATGCTGCGCACACAGGCTCCATGCGCAGTGATACTGAGTTCCCCGGATATCGCGACATGAGATTGCTCTCAGTTCTCGGATAGCGATTCATTGTGGCTTACCTCGTCGACTTGAGCTGACACCTTGTCGCCGTGTTGCATGGCTGGAACAGCGAGCGTCGAACCTTGAAGGCGCGGGCACGTCGACGACTGAAGCCGAGATTGACGCGCTCGTGTCATCGGTGACAAACGTCTTCGTTTTTTTGCACCATCACAGAGTGCATCTGCGATTCCTCCGTGGTAGGTTGTGTCTGGCTGGCCTCTCCATCTTGGAGGAGCGTTGCTTTGTTTCAAGGGTTCGCATAGCCATGCTGGCATAATTGTATTTGTGCTGGAATAAGTACTTTGCTCGAAGGCACCAGTTGAACCCGTCTTAAGCACTTTGCTTTCTTTAGTCGGCATATCTTTCTATATCGAGCTTGGGGAAACGCACCTGCTAGCGTACTAGTTGAATTCGCCGCAGCACCCGCTTCGCCACACCGTCATACCCCACCTGCACCAGCTTGAGCAGCGTCGCATCAACCAGAGACGCCACGGCAAGTGACAGCGCGTACGACCCCACAACAACGCCAACCCACACAAGCAGTCGAATAGGAGCAATGAGGCCACCAATGCCGCCGGCGAGCAGCGTATCGTATGCAAATGGCGCGACGATTGCGATTGCCGTGTATTGAAGCAGGTAGATGGAGTACGAGCGCCGTCCGGTCCATGCAAAGGCGCGCTGTGCGCCTACATTCGTAATGCGAATGCGGTCAAACAAAAACAGCACGGCGATAGTCGTGAAGAGCCATGGGAAGTTCGGGTCGAATCGGTCGACGCCAAAGTAGGTGCAGGCAACATCGATTACCCAGGCACACAACCCAATGACGATAAGCTTCTTGCGCGTGGCGCCCGACGTACTTGGCGCGAACCGCCGAAAGAAATAGCCGAGGCAAAAATACGCGAAGTACCCCGATCCGGGAATCATGACCGTGGGGACAAAACGCTGGAGGATGCCAACGACAAGGACGAGCGTCTCGTGTCCGGAGCTCCGAAGGGCCCATGTAAGAACATAGGAGATGAGGCCCCATGCGGTGAGGGCGAACGCGACCGTTGCGACTTTTGACCTCACGGATTGTCGGGTCGATAGACCTCTGCAGCTTGTCCGATGGGAAGCGACTGGTGTAATTCGAACCCGGCTGTTGCGTCTAGAAGGGTGCCAGTCACCTATTCTGCGGGCGAAGGGGATTGTGTGCGCGGAGACGCCTGCTCGTGTCTGCGGTTAGCGACAAGCCCACTATCCCCTGCAAACCGTGCCGTCGCCGGATGGGCGAGCCATATTCGAAATTGGCAGCATATGGTCGAGAAAGCATCCGAGAGGTCATAGTGTCGGTGCGGCAAAGTAGCGTGCTGTAGCAAGAGTTTTTCG
This sequence comes from Enorma shizhengliae, assembly GCF_009676995.1. Classification (NCBI taxonomy): domain Bacteria; kingdom Bacillati; phylum Actinomycetota; class Coriobacteriia; order Coriobacteriales; family Coriobacteriaceae; genus Enorma; species Enorma shizhengliae. The sequence continues at coordinate 131,591 of NZ_VTFZ01000003.1, read as the reverse complement.
TCGTGGTGGGAATCCGGCGCTTTTCGCCCTCACTTCGCATCGCGAGGCAGAATGATCCAGACCCCCTGAACAATTGCCAGGTCGATTCCTGGCAGACAAAATCTCCGATTTGCCTACGCACAACCTCAACACTCTGCTTTGATAAAATCCTATATCATTTTACTTGCCTATCTGTAGAACGCTGTATCACGGAGCTGGTTAACTTTGGATATTTCCGTTGTCATAACGACCTACAATCAGTCGTTCGAAACCATTCGACACAGTATAGTGTCTGCCTTGCTTCAGCGCGATGTGGTGTTTGAGCTCATAATTGCTGACGATAACTCCCGCTGTGATTATTCAGATGAATATCAACGATTGTTTCGAGAACACGGCTTTTCAGACTATACGTTGATTCGAAATAAGACCAATCTAAAGACAGTGCGCAACTTAGCAAATGCCTTGGGGCAGGCTCGCGCACCGTATGTGAAGACCATAGATGCTGGCGATATTCTCCACGATGCCCATACGCTGCGTGACATCCTTGCTTTCTGCCGGGATAAAGATACTAGCGTGGGCTTTGGCGATATAGTCAGGTTTCGACAAATTGAAAACGGGTCATATGTCCAGTCGGATTACCGGGCACCCCAGCATCCTGAGCTTCTTGTCTTTCCGGCAGCATCTGATGACACAGCTGCTGCAAAGGCTCTAAAGGCTCAGATGGAATCTGCCGACTGGATTCCAGCACCCGCTCAATTCTATAAGACAGACATCTATCGGAGTTTACTAATTGAGTTGAGTGAAGATTACGGCGTGGATTACTGCCAAGACTTTACTACAGTCCTAGCATTGGGAAGATATCCGATCTTCCATTATGAAAAACCTATTTACTGGTATGAGTGGGGGACCGGTATTTCTACAAGCGGCAGCGCCGATTCTAGAAAACGTCTTTATTCTGATCATATGCATTTGTATCAAGAGATGGCTAGACGTCGGCCTTTTGGGACCAACCTATCTCGTGCTCTTTTAGGATTCAAGGTACGGGATATGGTTGCGAGGTCGCCTTTTTATAAACCTGCCTTGAAGCTGCTCAACAGGTACGATGCCCCAGAGCTCCCTCTTTGCGACGACTTCTTTTTGCAATGTGTTGCCCATGAAAGGTAGGGGGCCAGCCATGTATGTTTTTGATAACTATTACTCTTTCAGCGAATTAGTGAAGACGGCGTACTCTTTAGTCGTAACGAGGGTGTTTTACCGCAATGCATCGTTGCTGCGGAGGCCGATATATATTCGTGGTCTGCCCCGCATTACGTGGGGCAAGGGATTTCGTACGGGTTATCGCTGCAGGCTTGAGACCTTTGGAGAAAAAGGCGATACGATGCCTAAGCTGATTATCGGCGAGAATTGTCACATAGGCGACAGCGTTCACATCGCTGCCGCAGAGCAAGTGCGTATCGGCAATAATTGTCTCTTTGCTTCTCATATCTTTATATCCGATTGCAGCCATGGGGATACGGTTGCAGAGAGTCCCTCGACGCATCCTGAAAAAAGGAGGCTGGTTACAAGTCCAACTGAAATTGGTAACAACGTCTGGCTCGGAGAAAACGTTTGTGTCCTTATGGGCTCGCGCGTGGGGAATGGGAGTATCGTAGGGGCAAACGCGGTTGTAACGAAGCGTTTTCCGGATTACTGCATTTTGGCTGGAAGTCCGGCAAGGATTATCAAACAGTACAATTTTGAAACGCTTCGTTGGGAGAAATGCAGTTAGCGTACTGAGTGTTCAGGCTTTACGGCATATCGTCGGTCGAGCCTAGTGTGTTGTTTTTGACCTGAGGTGTTTGTTTATCTCTTTACTGTCGAGCTTGATACGATTGCTATCGTTGTTGTTATCAGGGAGACGTACATATTAAGGGTTGAAGTTGTGGTCAAAAGACTATCTCTGCAGCAAAACATGATTCTAAACACATGCGGGTCGATGATTCGGCTTGTATGTAACTGGTTGCTTACGGTCGCTGTGGTGCGCCTTTCGCATGGCTTTGATGCTGCGGGGGTTCTCTCGCTCTCCATGTCGGTTTGCAACATGGTGATCCCGTTCGCTGAGTATCGACTTCGTACCATTCATGTGACGGACGTATCTGGTGAGCGCAGTGTGGGTGAGTACCTCGGATTGCGCATAATCACGATGCTTTCTTCATTTGTGGGCGGTGTTGTTTATTCGGCCTTAACATGTACGATGACCGCGCTGCCCGTAATCAGCATGTACCTTGTTTCGCAACTGGTTGCTACGTATTTAGAGGGTCTTCATGCGGTTGACCAGCGAGCCATGCGCATGGACTATATTGGCATCTCGTATGCTCTTCAAGGAGTATTTGGGCTTGTAGCGTTTTGCGTTGCGCTGTTGCTGACAAACTCTCTGCTGCTTGCAGCGTCTGGGCTGTTGGCCGTTAATGTCGCCGTTGGGTTGTTTTGGGATATTCCAAAAACGCGGCAGTTTTGTTCCCTGCGCCCTGTCATTAAGCTGCGTGTGGCTGCCAATACGCTCGTTCGATTGTTTCCTATCGTGATGGCTACGGTTTGCGCAAGCGCCGTTATTACTGTTCCGCGCCAATATCTTGCGGTGTCGCTCGGCGCTTCTGCGTTGGGAATATATTCCTCTGTTGCCTCTCCAGCTACTGTGGTACAGGTTGGGGCTCAATTTATATATACACCCCTGTTAGGTACGTTTGCAGAGAAATACAACAAGGACAAGAGGTCTGCCAAGCGCCTCATTGAGAGGGTCGTCGTTGGCATTGTTTTCGTTGGCGTGGCCTGCATTGCTTTGTTTGCCGTATTTGGCCGTTTCGCGCTCGAGCTAATTTTTGGGGCCGATATGGCGGATTATTCGCTCCTCTTAATCCCTGCCGTTCTCTGCACGTTTGTTACGGGCTTCTCGTTTTTTGCCAACGACTTGCTTATTGCGATTCGCGACTATGCGGCTAGTCTGGCTGGCAATATCGCTGCCACGGCAGTATCTCTTCTTTTATCTGTGCCGATGGTCAGTGTTTTTGGAATGAATGGAGTGAGCTATTGCGGAATTGCTGCTTATGGCACAGGAGCCATCCTCATGCTCGTTTTGCTCTATCGCGATTATAGGAGAAAGGCATAGAAAGGACGCAAATACGCGGTTGGGAAACCAAAAATGACTCGGGGGTTAATGTATGGGTGCATCTGTTGGTATCGTTACCATGGTCGGCAATTTTAACTTTGGCAATAGGCTGCAGAACTATGCTGTGTCAAAAATATATGGTGCAATTGGGTGTCATCAAGAGACTTTGGTGTACGACAGGGTCGATTTTCCTGCTGCGTTGCGAAACACTGCGGCAAACCTTTTGCTTCCACGCGAGGCTACCCATCCTGAAGAGCGCATGAGCGCAGAGCGAAAGGCTTCCTTTCAATCTTAGTTTTTCATTTCAAGTGCAACGGCCCCGAACTGGGACGGCCCACGGCGCCCTGATACGATGGTGCTTGCGACGACAACATCATCAGGAGGCGACCGTGGGCCGGTACAAGCATCTTACCATCGGGGAGCGCGAGGACATCATGTGCATGCGCCGCGAGGGGCGCCGCGTCGGCGAGATAGCGCGCGAGATCGGCAGGGACAAGTCGACGGTGTCGAGGGAGCTGCGGCGCAACTCGTGCGAGCGCTTCTACCGGGCCTCGACCGCGCAGCGCCGCTACGAGGCGCGCAGGGAGCGGTGCCGCAGGCCCCGGCTGCTCGACGACCCCGAGAGGCTCGAGCTCGTCAGGTCGCGCGTCCTCGAGGGGCGATGGTCGCCCGAGCAGCTCGAGGGCAGGATCCTCCTCGAGCGCCCCGACCTCGCCGTCAGCGACACCACGATCTACCGCGAGGTCGCCGCGGGCAGGCTCGACCGCTGCATAGGGGGCCGCAGGGCGTCCGCCAGGCTCAGGCGCCGCAGCAGGCGCCGCAGGAGCCGGGACGGCTCCGAGAGGCGGGGCAGGATCAAGATATCGCACGAGGTCTCGGAGCGCCCTCCCGAGGCCGACGGGCGCTCGCGAGTGGGCGACTGGGAGGGCGACACCGTCGCGGGGCGCGCGGGCGGCGCGTGCCTCGTCACCATGGTCGACCGCGCCACGGGCTTCCTGGCCGGCGGGAAGGCGGCGTCGAAGCGGAAGGGCCCGGTCAGGGAGGCGATGGTGGCCGCGATGCGCGGCAGGCCCTGCGAGACCGTCACGCTCGACCGGGGCAAGGAGTTCGCCGAGCACGCGCTGTTCACCGAGGCCGTCGGCGCGGAGTGCTACTTCTGCCTGCCCCACCACCCCTGGCAGCGCGGGACCAACGAGAACACCAACGGCCTGCTGCGCCAGTACTTCCCGAAGGGCGGCGACCTCGGCGCCGTGCCGGAGGCGGAGGTCCAGATGGTGTACGATGAGCTGAACCGCAGACCGCGCGAGCGCCTCGGATGGAGGACGCCCTACGAGGCGTACCACTCGGTGGCGTTGCACTTGCTTTGAAAAACTAAGATCGTTTTCTGCCCTCATTCCAACGCGTTCAGTCGACGTGCCGCTTGATCAGTTACGCAAGAAATTTGATTATTTTTCTGTAGGGAGTGACCAGGTCTGGAATCCAAATTACGTCGACTGTTATCGCTGGATGTTTTTACAATTTGCTGAGCGGGACCAGCGCGTTGCTTTGTCCCCGAGCATCGGGATGAGCTCCCTTTCTTCACCCTATGCTAGGCGTCAAATATCTCGGGGTTTGCGTGGATTCGACAGACTTTCTGTTCGTGAGAGAGATGGAGCAGAGCTCATTAAGCAACTTACGGGCCAGGATGCTACCGTTCTTGTTGATCCAACGCTTGTGGTCACAGCAAATTCATGGAGGTCGGTCGCTTGTGGAAGAATGGTCCCGGATCGGCCTTATGTATTCACCTACTTGCTAGGCGATAGATCGGTAGAGCAGGATGCCTACATTTCGGCAGTTTTGGACGAGCTTGATGCCGTTCAGATTTCGTTGAGTGATAAGGCGCGCGACGGCGAAGTTGATGCGGGGCCCGCAGAGTTTATCGCGCTGATTGATGGTGCGGCGCGTGTTATTACAGATTCGTATCATGCTTCGGTGTTTTCGATATTGATGGGCACTCCAGTTACGATTTTTCGTCGAGGGGGGGTATTCAAATCTGTTTTCCAGACTCGCAACGCTTACGCAGACGTTTGGACTGCAGAACGCAGTTTTCGGCGACGAGTGTTTTGACGGACAGGCGACGGTTAGCATGCAAGCGATAGATTCGGTTCTAGCTAAAGAGAGGCGCCGATTCGCTGAGCATATTCGCCAGAGCATGCCGGGTGTTGACGTTGAGGTATTAGCTAACGGAATTTAGGAAGTGCGCATGAAGCCCACAGCTAGAATTGCAGAGCTTGGCGAGAAATGCTTTGGATGCGGTGCATGTGCTGCATCCTGTCCATCCTCCTGCATTGAGATGCAGGAGGATGAAAAGGGATTCATCCATCCTGTGATTGATGCAGAGCGGTGTTTGCACTGCCATTTGTGCGACCGCACTTGTCCCGCCATTAACCTGAGAAAGCAGGACGAAGTTGTTTCGTGCTGCGGGGCTGTTGCACAAGATAGGAAGGAGCTTGCTCGGTCTTCTTCTGGCGGAGTTTTCGGTATGCTCGCTCGGAATGTTCTTGAGCAGGGTGGCGTTGTAGTCGGTGCTGCTTTCGATAATGATTTAACGGTTCGGCACATTTTAATTGATTCTATTGGCGATTTGCCCCGTCTGCAGTCTTCCAAATACGTGCAGAGCTCCATTGATAGCTGGATTTATGTTGCGATACGGCAGGCGCTTGACGAGCATAGACGCGTATTATTTTCCGGCACCGCATGCCAAATTGCCGGTTTGCGTGGCTTTCTAGGCATACTTGCTGATGTTCCAGAACTCCTTTTGGCTGAAGTCGTTTGTCACGGAGTACCATCGCCTAAGCTGTGGAGACTATGGAAAGCCTATCAGGAGGATACGTGCCATGAAAAGCTTGTCGATGTCCGCTTCCGCGATAAATCGACAGGTTGGTCGTCATATTCAGTGTATATGTATATGGCAACGGCAGAACGAAAAGACGCCTAGCAGCTAATGATTGGTACATGAAGTCTTTTTTGTGCAACGATTCGCTGCGCCCATCCTGTTTTTCCTGCAAGGCAAAATGTTGCTGCGGAAGCGATATAACGCTTTGCGATTTTTGGGGTATTTGGAGCCTGAAGCCCATGGCAAAGTGGAGCGACGGAACCTCTGCTGTCGTGGTGCATACAGAACGTGGGTCCAAGGCAATCAAAGAGGTAGGCAGTAGTCTGTCTTGCTTTGTGGTTGCTTACAACGATATCAAGCGGGGGAACCCGTCATTGGAATTTTCAGCGAATGCTGGGGAGAATAGGGATGAGTTCATGTCATTACTTGCTTCCAGTGAGGCCGATATAGAGGAACTGCTGGTCCGCTTTCCTTATCGTCGCTCAATTGTTCAGCGTGCGACAAGCGTGGCGGGCGTTATTCGATCAAAAATAAATCATGCTACTGGATTAAACTCATTTTAGCCATTGTCCTTTGGGGCTAAACTCGCTCGTTGTACAATACGATGCAGGCGCGAATGTCGCTGCGTCAATTAAGGGCGTTGGAGGTTTAGATGCTGCGATCCAAGAGGATTGTTGCCGCTTTTCTAGCTGGCTTGCTGTGTTGGCTGTCGATAATGCAGCCGATTGCGATATATGCAAGCACCTTGGGCCAGGAAGATGTTTCGGTTGCCGGCTCGCCAGATTCTGCTGGCGAGCCGGCTGATGGGTCTGAGAGCCCATTGGGTGACAACGGCAACTCTGCACCCAATGACCAGGGTTCAAGCGATGCGGATGACTCCACAGACGATTCTGCGAGCGCAGACGGTTCGTCGGCGAGCGTAGATGCAGGTGTGCAGAACCTGCCTTCCAACGATGCTTCTGATAATGCTGCGGACGCGGAAGAGTCCGCCAATGAGGAGACAAGCCAAAGCACCGGGCTGTCCGCCGATGAATCAATGGCGAATTCATGGCGCTTTGAAAACGGTACTGTCCGCACTGACGTCAACCCTGGTGTCTCGCTATATTCGATGAGTACTCCTCCGTCTGGGGCAAGCGCCCAAGGCGTTGACGTAAGTACGTGGAATGGAACCATTGATTGGGCGAAGGTAAAAGCTGCCGGTATTGATTTTGCTGTCTTGCGCGTGGGATATGGCGATTCTGCACTTGACAAGCAGTTTGTAAACAACGTTAGAGGCTGCAAAGCAAATGGAGTCCCATTCGGAGTTTACGTTTACAGCTACGCGTGGGATGCTGCAAGTTCGAAACTTGAAGGCCAGGGGACGGTTACGCGCCTTCAGCAGGCTGGCGTGAGCCCAAGCGACTTGTCACTCCCTGTTTACTACGATCTTGAAAACGAGAATCCGAGCACTCATCGTCCCGCTGGTGTTGACGATAACAACAATTATCGTGAAATCCAGGGTGGGGCGCAGACATTTGCGGATATGGCGAGCTCCTTCGCTTCCGTTCTTGAGTCAAATGGATACACCGTTGGCGTGTACGCAAACTTAAACTGGTGGCGCAACTACCTGACAAGCTCAACGTTCAATAAGTGGGACCGTTGGGTGGCCCAGTATAACTCTACCTGTACATATACGGGAAGCTACTCAATGTGGCAGTATACGAGTACGGGAAGCGTTTCTGGTATATCGGGGAACGTAGATCTTAACTGGTGGTATGGGGTGCCGGATTGCAGCTCTGTTACGCTTTCGGCACAGGCAAACGGTAATGCTCTTTCATTGTCAACATCTGGCTTTACGACTGCGCCTAAAAATGTGGCCTTTGCTGTTACCTCGTCGACAGGAACTACGAAATGGTATCAGGCTTATCAACGGTCTGACGGGTCGTGGACGGCTAACCCTAGTGTAGTCAAAGACTTCAGCTCATATGGGACATACACGGTTTCTGTTTGGGCAACATTTGGCTTTACTACGATTTCAGTTACTTCGACCTCCGCCTCCCTCTCCGCCGGCGACGTCGAGGCGTCCGCGGCGGTCTCCGGCGAGTCCCTCGAGCTCTCCGTCTCCGGCTGGAGCGCCGAGCCCTCCAACGCCTCCTTCGAGGTCGTCGCCCCCTCCGGCGCCTCCCGCTGGTATCAGGCCGAGAGGCAGGAAGACGGCTCCTGGACGGCCGAGGTGCCCGCGTTCTCCGACATGGGGGAGGTAGGCTCCTACAGCGCTAGGGCCTGGGCGACGCTCGGCGGCTTCACGTCGGTCACGGCGACCGCCTCGGCTGAGTTCTCGGCCGGCGACATCTCGGCGTCCGCTTCGATCGAGGACGGCTCGATCGCCCTCTCCGCCTCGGGCTGGGCGCTCCAGGCGAAGAACGTCTCCTTCGAGGTCAGGTCCCCCTCCGGCGCCTCCCGCTGGTACCAGGCGTACCGCCAGTCCGACGGGTCCTGGGCGGCCGCAGCCGACGCCGGCGCGGACTTCGGCGAATGGGGGGAGTACACCGCGACCGTGTTCGCTACTTACGGGCGCTCGACGGCGTCCTACGGGTCTGCGCGCGTGACGGCGGAAGAGGCGGAGCCCTCAGTCGAGGCCTCCGCCTCCGGGGCCTCCTTCGAGCTCGCTGCCTCGGGGTGGACGCTGAGCCCGAAGAACGTGGCCTTCGAGGTCGTCGCCCCCTCCGGCTCCTCCCGCTGGTACCAGGCGTACCGCCAGTCCGACGGCTCCTGGACGGCAAGTATTTCGGCCTTGAAGGACTTTGGAGCTTGGGGTGAGTATAGCGTTAAGGTTTGGGCCACCTACGGATCATCTACGCGCGTTATGGCAAACGGCTCCGCCTCCCTCTCCGCCGGCGACGTCGAGGCGTCCGCGGCGGTCTCCGGCGAGTCCCTCGAGCTCTCCGTCTCCGGCTGGAGCGCCGAGCCCTCCAACGCCTCCTTCGAGGTCGTCGCCCCCTCCGGCGCCTCCCGCTGGTATCAGGCCGAGAGGCAGGAAGACGGCTCCTGGACGGCCGAGGTGCCCGCGTTCTCCGACATGGGGGAGGTAGGCTCCTACAGCGCTAGGGCCTGGGCGACGCTCGGCGGCTTCACGTCGGTCACGGCGACCGCCTCGGCTGAGTTCTCGGCCGGCGACATCTCGGCGTCCGCTTCGATCGAGGACGGCTCGATCGCCCTCTCCGCCTCGGGCTGGGCGCTCCAGGCGAAGAACGTCTCCTTCGAGGTCAGGTCCCCCTCCGGCGCCTCCCGCTGGTACCAGGCGTACCGCCAGTCCGACGGGTCCTGGGCGGCCGCAGCCGACGCCGGCGCGGACTTCGGCGAATGGGGGGAGTACACCGCGACCGTGTTCGCTACTTACGGGCGCTCGACGGCGTCCTACGGGTCTGCGCGCGTGACGGCGGAAGAGGCGGAGCCCTCAGTCGAGGCCTCCGCCTCCGGGGCCTCCTTCGAGCTCGCTGCCTCGGGGTGGACGCTGAGCCCGAAGAACGTGGCCTTCGAGGTCGTCGCCCCCTCCGGCTCCTCCCGCTGGTACCAGGCCGAGAGGCAGGCAGACGGCTCCTGGGCGGCGAACGTCCGGGCCGGCGCTGACTTTGGCGAGTGGGGTACCTATAATGTGAGAACGTGGGCGACTTATGCGGGGTCCACCAAGTTGTATGCTTCCGCGTCGACCGCATTAGACCGCGTGTCGATCCGTTATTCGGTTCGAAAAGGTGGAGGCGGCTGGGTTGCCGCTTCTGATGGCGCACAGGCATCCACGTGGAACGGCTCTATCGTCTGCGGTGCTAATGCGTTGAGCGTATCGATTGTGGATTCTCCTGTGGCTGGCTCGGTTCAGTTTCAAGGATATGCTGCCGGAAATGGTTGGACCGACCAAAAAGTCGACGGTGGTGATGCAGGCCCATTTTCTGAGTCTGCTATCTTCTCGGGAATCAAGGTGAGCTTTACTGGTGATTTACAGAATTACGCTGATATCTGGTACCGGGTCTATGTAAATGATTTTGGATGGCTGGGCTGGGCTAAAAATGGAGCTCTTGCTGGAACAACCAACTTGAGTCTCCAGGTTCAGTCCGTTGAAATGATTGCTTTGCCAAAGGGGAGTAAGGCCCCTGGTTCGACAATTAATGCCAGCTTGACGACATATCCTTACATCGGCTTCCAAAATCCTGCTGGGTATTATCAGGTATCTAACAAGTCGGTTGCCATTCCACATCAGGGCGAGGGAATCTTTGGCTATAGAAGCGAGTCGACGATTTCTTATAAGGCCACAAAGCAGGAGTGCATCAACGCCATGATCACTCGTTCTATGGATTATCTTGGTACGCCGTATCGATGGGACTACTCGTGCGCACCTGGTGTTGGTGTTGACTGCGCGGGACTGGTCATGCAAGCACTGTACGCAACTGGCATGGATCTCTCTCCAATGAATCCATGGGATCATTATTATCTTGGTCTCTCCGGTGGTTGGCATAGTGCATATGCTAACTACATGTGGAATAACGGCAAGTTCCAGAAGCTGAGCTTCTCCCAACGTCAAAGGGGCGATATTGTGAGCTGGCCTGGACATGTTGCAATTTACTTAGGAAATGACCAGATAATTGAAGCTGCAAATGGAGATGTGCATATTACAAACGTGTATAGGAATGGGACTCCAAGAGGAGTTTTGCGTCCGTTCATCGGTTAGATTACATTTAGATGGTCGAGCTGTAGGTAGATAGTTCATACATCTAATTGTTAAAGGTTAAGCGGGAGGTTCTTCATGACTTCCCGCTTTTGTGTTTGTTTGTTTTTGCAATCACCTGAGGTGCCAGACGGTGATATTACGATACGATTTACAGAGTAAAATGGGCAGGAGGTTATAGGTGAAAAATATATTGGTAACCGGGGCCTTTGGTTATATTGGTTCGCATGTGGTTCGAGTTCTCGCGCAGGAAGCCGGGGTAACCCTGTATGCGCTCGATACCCAAATAGATAATGATCGCAAGCTGTCTAATGTGAACTATATCGTGGGCAGTTTCGCTGATGCTGGCTCTTGGTTGCATAGCCTTCCGTGCGTGCCTGACGTATGCCTGCACTTGGCTTGGAGGAATGGGTTTTTCCACAACCATCCATCCCATATGATTGATTTATCATCGCACTTTGCATTTTTGAAGCTCCTTATGGATGAGGGAGTTCCGCACATTGCAGTCATGGGAAGTATGCATGAGGTGGGATACTGGGAGGGCCCAATTACGGATGGTACTCCATGTGCCCCCCAGAGCCTTTACGGGATTGCTAAAAACTCGTTGAGGGAGGCTTTTCTGCTTCTTGCTGACGAAATGAACGTTAAGGCTCAATGGCTTCGGGGCTTTTATATAACAGGAGATGATTTTGGATCTCAGTCTGTGTTCGGAAAGCTTCTGCGTGCTGATGCTGCCGGTCAGGAGACGTTTCCATTCACTTCAGGTAAGAACAAATACGACTTTCTCGATGTAAAAGAGCTGGCCAAGCAGATTGTTGCGTCGATTTTACAAGATGACGTATTGGGAATAATTAACTGCTGTTCTGGGACACCGATGTCGCTTGGTGAGCGAATGGAACGCTTCATCGCTGATAATCATCTGCGCATCTCACTAGAGTATGGAGCGTATCCTGATAGGCCGTATGATTCTCCGGGTGTATGGGGAGACAATACTAAGATTCTTCAGATTATGGTTAAGGCAAATTGGTAACATGAATTCTACAGCTGCAGGTTATTCTGCTTCAGACCACACATTTGTTGTCTGTGCGTATAAGGAAAATCATTATCTGGAAGAGACGATTTCGTCTCTAGAGCGGCAGTCGACTAAAAGCTCCATATTGGTGTCAACGTCGACTCCCAATGAGTATATTCGCGCCATATGCAATAAGCATCAGATCGAGATGGTGGTCAATCCATCGCCTCATTATGCTGGCGATGACTGGAATTACGGATATAACTGTGCAAACACGCCACTCGTTACCATTGTTCACCAAGATGATAATTATGAGTCAACCTATTTGGAGGAGATTCTTTCTGCATTTAATGCGTATCCACTACGGGACGTTTTGATTGCGTTCTCAGATTATTATGAGATAAGAAACGACCGCCCTGTGCAATCTAATCTGATGTTACGTGTAAAGCGAGTAATGAATCATCCTTTTCGGCTATCTAGTCTCAATAAATTGTCTTTTATAAAGAAGAGCGTACTCAGATTCGGATGTCCTATCTGTTGCCCAGCCGTCACGCTTAATAAAGAACTGCTTGGCGACTCGGTGTTCGATACGACCTTGAAAGATAGCTGCGACTATAAAACATGGGTTAATCTCGCTTCTTGTAGCGGGCGTTTTGTTTACATCAAGGAGCGCCTCGTTGGTCATAGAATATATCTTGGATCCGCTACGTCTAGGAATTTAGAGGACGATATACGGACTGCAGAAACTCTTTCGATTCTGGAAATGCTCTGGCCAAGGTCAATCGCTCGATTGGTGAACCGTGTTTATTCGGCGAGTGAGAAGCTGAACACAGTAAATTGATTGTTGTAGATTCGGCTGGAAGAGACTTGTAGCTGAAGCACGAAGGGAATAGAGGGAAGAAGTATTTTGAGCGGTAATAGCAGTTTATTGGCAATTATTCCTGCATATAACGAGGAAGGCTCTCTTGAGGCGACGGTTCAGGAGCTGATTGAGAGAACAGAAAACGTTGATTTTGTTGTTGTTAATGATGGTTCAACTGACGGAACGCGTGAGATTTGCATAAAAAACGGTTATTGCTTTATTGATTTGCCCGTTAATCTTGGACTAACTCAAGGTTTTCGAACTGGCATGAAGTATGCCCTGAGGCACAACTATAAATATGTTGTTCAGTTTGATGCTGACGGGCAGCATCGACCAGAGTATTTGGAAACATTGTTAGAGCGTGCCGTTCAAGACAACTTGGATATTGTTATTGGGTCTCGTTATGTTGAGAAAAAGAAAGAGCACTCAGCTCGTATGATGGGATCCCGTCTTATTACAGCCCTCATTAAGTTGACCACTGGGAATCTTGTGAGGGACCCAACTTCTGGTCTAAGGCTATATAACAGCCGAATGATCAGGGAGTTTGCAGCAAGTAAAGATTTGAGCCCCGAACCGGAGTCGCTTGCATACTTGATTCGCAAGGGGGCGAAGGTTGGTGAGGTGCAGGTTGAGATGAGAGAACGTCAAGCAGGGGAGAGTTACCTCAACTTATCCAAATCCGTAGCATATATGGTTCGAGCCTGCGTTTCGATTCTATTCGTTCAGTGGTTTAGGTGATGGCAATGTCTCTTACTCTCCGCGCTCTATTAATTGCGGCTGCAGCTTTGGTTTTGGTGTTTATTGTCAGGAAGTTGAGAAAGTCTCAACTTCAAGTTCTTGATTCGGTATTCTGGCTGTTGCTAGCGTTTGGGTTTGTGCTAATTGCTGTCTTTCCGCAGATCGCTTACGCCCTTTCTCGTTTATTTGGGTTCGAATCACCCTCGAATTTAGTATTTCTCGCAGTTATTGCACTCATGGTAATGCATGATTTTTCAACGACGGTTAAGCTTGCTCAGCTGCGAGATAAGTTCAATTTGCTTGTTCAAGAGCTTGCATTGAGAGACGATGAATCGTTGCAATAACTTGATGGCATATGCAATGTCTAGGGGCCATCTTTTGCTTTCATCGAATTTAAAGAGAGTGAGATTTGTAGCAAAGGGTGTGTGTATGTCAAAGTTGGTACGGGTTGGTTCTTCACTAACTCGATGATGGGCGAGCCGTATTTCCTATTGCTGAGAACTGTGATTTATGGATTCCGGTGGGGCTTCATAAACCACAGTTCATTGGTCTTCCTATGGAGCGATAACAAGAACCAAATTGCATATTATCGATAATGCACCCACAGTCAAAATCGGAGCATGCCGAATCGAGACGGGTTTAGCCCCTTTGGTATCCGACTTGCTTGTTCTGATAAGAGCGAGCGGCAAAAATAGTACCGGAAGTATATAGCGGGCTTGGCATCCATTAATCCAGTTGAGCCCAACTGGAGTGAATGAAAGATATAAAGATGTGGCGACGAGACCGAGAGTGCAGGCAACGATAAACAGGACCCATGCGATGGCACCAGCGTTAAGTCTAGTTGTCCCCTGTCCATCAAAGAGCGCTGTGACTATTAGTAGGACAAACGGGATTGTTGCAAAACACCTGACCTCCGTGCTAAGGGTGCCCATATAAAAGTAGGATATCGAATACTGATCCGAGTTAATGGGCGAGATGTAGTCGACTAGAAATGCCACGAGCGTCTTTATAAAGTCAATCGGGTGACTTATTATGAACGCAATTTGCTCTCCAGAATTAACATCTGTTCCACCACGTGCGTCTCCTGCTATCGCAGCAGAAGAGAAAAATAGCGGCAATATGAATGTGCTGACAACTAGAACCCCAAAGATTACCACGCCTGCAAAGAAGACTCTGCGGTGGGATGGGGAGGGGAACTTGGACGTTGGGAAAAGGAACAATAGCCCAATGACGGGGAAGTAAACAGCCTTGGGGCAAAGACCGAGCAACATGGGCAAGCAGACGGTGGCAACACCGTCAAGAGTTATCGCTTTATCTGTTTTTGAGAGTTCCCTATAAAGATTTGAGAAGCTTAGCGCCAACATGGAAATCACCCAGGGGTCATATGAATAATTTGAAGCCAAATAGAGGCTGGTTGGCAGCAGCGCTATAACTGTCATAAGTGTCTTTTTGCTCGGAATATTCTTAATTGCAAAATAAAAGACGCCGCAGTATGAAAGAAGGTTTGCCCATCGTCCCAATATAACTATGCCTGTTAGCGGTAGGCCGAGTAAACGACCTAGCCATAGGCCTATTGCTGAGGGAATGTATCCGATAAAGGCAATGTTGAGAAGCGAGGATACGGCGACAGGCGAATAGAAACCATCAAGGGCGTGCAGGTTACCGGTTTCTATAGCCTTCGAATGGCTGGAATCCAATTCGTCAATTACTTTGTCCAAATCATTAAATTGGACGACGCTGTCAATTACCCAAGGAACGTTGGCAAGCTGGATTTCTGAGTCGGAGTATTCGCTTCTTCCAAGATAGGAAAGTCCGAGGCTTCGATCAAAGTGAATTTGATCGTCTGGAGAGATGGCAGTAACTGGGGGAAGGGCAAAACACAAAAAGGTCCCGCTCACCAGAGCTACAGTCAAGAAGATGAGTTCAGGGCGATTCGACCCTTTCTGCTTAAGCATAACTAGAGTTATGACAACAACTAGGATGCAAATTGCTAAGAATAATACCCTATTAACCGATTCTGATAGCCTCCATGGGAAAATGCCCGACAACAGCGCTGCGGCAGCAACGACAACAATAAGAAATGCGGCGATTAATGGCGCTTTGAAATTAGACGATACATTACATTTTGAGATGCTGGCCTGGGAGTAATTGTTTGTTTGCGAGAGGAAGTGAGCGAATGCGTAGGTGCTAACGAAAAAGCACAGCGAAAAGAAAGCGACAAGACGCTTAAGATTCCAACTGGGCAATTGCGGGGGCGAAGAGAGAGGGCTTCCGATCAGAGTCAATCCTTCTAAAACCACTCCAAGCAAAATGGAAATGGCAAGGATCGCGACGAAGATATTGCGGGTTTTAGAGGCTCCATACGTTTGGAAAAGTTGATGGGAGTATAGCCAGTACGTTCTTATTGAAGCGGAATAAAGGAATATAAGCACAAGGGCATAAAAGATTGCCGCGTATATATCATGTGATGCAGCGCAGATTACGATGGCTATAGCCGTCAAAGCGCCAAGCAATATCGCAGCCATGCGTTCTCTCTTCGAAAAACCCTGCAAGGAAAAAGATTTCCAAGAGTGCTGAGACTCGATTACCATAAATACCTCAAGTTCTCGGGAATAATTGAGGCCATTCTAGCAGAGACGGCGGGCGACCGAATGTCTTGCATGCCTCGCGTCGATTAGCTTCAGTTGCAACGTTTACATAATCACCTGGTTCTGAAGCGGGAAACAGGACAGAACGCTTGGCTATGGTATAGAAATGCAAATTAAGTGTTATGCAACTGCCCTCTGCAAATCATTGCTTTTTCGGATGTAGGCCTCATCAATCGACATGAGTTATCCTTTCCCAAAGGAGTTCTGGGGTCTGTTGGTGATGATGCCAAAATCGTCATATAGTTATGGCGTTTGATTTACATTAAGAGCATATTTGGAGTTGTTGATGAGCAAAATCGATACAGCGAAACGCCTTTTAAACCTGGCCTCCAATCAGCCGGGTAGCTTCATAAAGGCCGCTAAGTATGGCGTTAAATATGGGCTGGTGGGATTGCACGATCGTTTCCATCAAGAGCTCGTGCTTAATAATGTCGACGTTCCAGAAGATGCGCCCGAGCCTGGTACGATTGAGGGCGATTTGACGTTCTCAATCGTCATGCCCGTGTATAACGTTGATATTAAATGGCTCAGCAAGGCAGTTGAATCTATTGAGAATCAGTCTTACCGCAATTGGGAGCTGTGCATAGCTGACGATGCCTCCTCTGATCATCGAATAAGGGAGTATCTGCTTTTAAAGCAATCTGACAGAATCAAAGTCACTCTTCTTGATGAGAACCAGGGTATTTCCAAAGCGTCAAACGCCGCAGCCTCTCTCGCTTCCGGTGATTACGTTGTCCTTATGGACAACGATGATATGATCGCACGAAACGCACTTCAGGAGCTCTTTGCTTGCGCATCAGTATCTCATGCGGATGTTATTTATTCCGATAACGATGTGATAAACGAGAACGATCAGCGTGTGGCCGTCTTGCATAAACCTGATTGGTCGCCGGATCTCCTCCTCTCGCAAATGTACGTCGGCCATTTGCTTGCCTTCCGTCGCTCCCTATTCAACGAAGTGGGTGGTTTTCGGTCTGAATATAATGGCAGCCAGGACTATGATTTGCTATTGCGGATGATGCTTAAAACGCAATCTATCCAGCACATTGCTAAAGTGCTGTATTCGTGGCGGGCTATCGAGAGCTCAACGGCGAGCAATCCCGATTCGAAACCGTATGCCCAAATCGCGGGCCAAGCCGCAATTCAAGATTACTTGAACAAGCGGTATGGTTTGGGGGAGTGCCGTGTAGGCGAGACGGAAAACCTGTTCGTCTATGATGTCCGATATCCTATCCCGGAGAAAACCAGAGCGTCCATTATTATTCCGACCAAGGATCATATCGATGACCTGGATGCGGCAATCTCGAGTATTTTCGAGATGACCGATTATTCGAATTTCGAGATTATCATTCTAGACAACAATTCAGTTGATCCGCAATCAAAGCAATACTTTGATGAGATTCAGTCTAAACACGATAATCTACGCGTTATTCCTGCGCATTACCAATTTAATTGGTCGAAGCTCAATAATCACGGGATTCGTGAGGCAACCGGAGACGTATTCGTCTTCTTGAATAACGATGTGACAATCCAGACACGTGATTGGCTTACAAGGCTTGTTGAAAATGCCTTGCGGCCAGAAATTGGAGCGGTTGGTGGGCTCCTGCTCTATCCTGATGGAACAATCCAGCATGCTGGCGTCGTAATTGGAATGGGTGGATGGGCAGATCATGTCTACAAGGGAATGCCGCCGGTTCATAACGGCAACCCCTATATATCGCCTATGGTTTCGCGTAATGTTTCCGCAGTTACCGGTGCCTGTATGGCTCTTTCACGCGATACTATCAACCAGATTGGTGGTTTTGACGAAGAATTCATCGTCTGTGGAAGCGATGTTGAGATTTGTCTTCGCGCGACAAAGTTCGGGATGCGAAACCTATATGATTCTCAGGTTAGATTGACTCACTATGAGTCAAAGACCCGTGATGCCAAAGATATTCCTGAGGTCGATTTTAGACTCTCTAAAGCAATGTATCGCCCTTATCTTGCTTCTGGAGATCCCTACTATAACCGCAATCTCGACTACCTGTCGTGTGAGCCTCGTGTCATTTCTAGAAAAGAGAGAATGGTGCGTGAGGCGCGCGATGATATGTGGGTGGAGCTTTCAGCAATTCGACCCCTTAGCTTCGTTAAAACCACGAGGCCTGTTTCAGCTAGGCTCAACTTATTGATTCCGTCGGTTAATCAAGAAGATGTTTTTGGAGGCATCTCCACTGCGCTCAATTTTTTTGAAAGGATTATCTCTGATACGAATATAGACGCACGGATTATAGTTCTCGACAGTATCCCCCGTTCCGGTGACGTGTCAAAGCGATTTCCAGACTACTCTATTATTGAGCTGGGGAATGATTCGGATTGTCCAAAACAGGTTGTTGCTGCGAGCAAGCGCGAGCGCAGCTCCCTTCCTGTGTCAGCGAATGATTGGTTCATTGCTACCTCTTGGTGGTCGGCTTACTGCTTCCAAGATGAGGCGCTGCGTCAGCAGGGTCTGTGCGATGGCATCAAAACTAACCCCTTGATTTATCTCATTCAGGATTATGAGCCAGGTTTTTATGCGTGGTCGTCAGAATACGTGCTGGCTAAGTCGACTTATCAAAGCGATGTTCCCATTATTGCCGTTTTTAACTCACGAGAGCTTAAAAGCTATTTTGCTGACAATCATATATCTTTCGAGAGAGAGTACGTGTTCGACCCATTTCTTAATAAGAGATTGGCCGAAAAGCTTAGTGAGCATCACGGATTAGTGGCAAAGCGCAAGCAAGTGCTCGTATACGGCAGGCCCGGCACGCCGCGCAATGCCTTTGAGCTTGTTGTCGAGTCCCTGCGTCGTTGGATTAAAACGGATGAAACTGCCAAGCAGTGGGATTTCCTGTCTGCTGGCGAGCAACATCCGCCGGTGCTTCTCGCCGAAGGCCGGTACTTATCTTCCGTAGGTAAATTGAGCCTTGATGATTATGCTGTCCTGCTTTCTGAGTCCTATGCTGGACTCTCGCTGATGGTTTCCCCTCATCCAAGCTATCCGCCTTTGGAGATGGCGGCATTCGGGGTCCAAGTGGTGACTAATCAATACGATTGCAAGGATTTGTCGTACTTTAGCCCTAATATTACTTCCTTGCATCGTGCGACACCTCATGAAGTGTCTTCCGCGCTTCATGACATCTGCTCTGATTTCAAAAGCGAGGCGACGTGTGGAAACGTCTTGAAGAGCTACCTTGAGTGCCCCGATCCGTATCCTTTTATTTCTGAAATCGAGGATCTGATTCTACAAAAATGATCGGGATGCTTGTTTTGTGTCCGGCGCTGACGCGCGGCAGACTGGTTGGGCGGGCTCAATTAGTTTAATCGGCACCGTCGGTCTTTGATCGGCGGTGCCGAATTTGAAAGCAAGCTATGCGGTCTATCTTCTGCGACCGAAGAGGCTTCGTGCCGCGTGACGCATTGCGCCGGAAAGGCTCCGGTGCGGCTGGAGCGTGTCATCCTGCTCCTTTTGCGACGCTCGCTTTCCGTGTTCTAGCTGTGGACAAATTGCTTTCAGGGTGCACTCCATTCGGTTCGAGCTGCCCGCAATTGGTATCCTGCATTCAGTGGGAAAGTCCTCTCTCGATGTTACTGTTACAGGAAGCAAAATCAACGGCTTATCAAATGAGACAAAAAATTCCGGCTCTTTGCTGTCGCTATGTTTGATATAGAAATGAAAGTGAAAAAGAGACGGTTGGCTTTTCATTTCTGAAAGTAGAACGTTGCATTCCCATTTTTCCTCATGAGGGGTCATGTACTCCCAAACAATATCTTTTTGAAGGGGGTCGCTCCAACAGGCTACTCTTATTTCTAGCGGGTGGTCGTTAACTCCTGTAAGTGAGATATGCAGTTGCTTGCTCGGGCATGAGGCGGGTCGGGCCTGGACCGCGGCTTCTTTTATCACTTGCCTTCGCTTGTCTCTTGCAAGGATATTCATTATTTCGTTTGCGTTGGACTCTACATCGCGATTAATTGGCTGATACTCAACATGGGTGGAGGGGGCATCCTCAAGAATTGATTTGCATGCCGATGCAAACTGAATCCCCTCGCATTCAATGTTTCTACTTTGCATATATGCTGGGCCTGCAATCGACATCTCCTTTAGTTGCTGCTTGTCTTTAAGCAAATCAACTATCGTCCCTGCTAGCGAAGCGGCGTTTGGTTTTGTAAGCTTGACTGCCGAAGAAGGCAGATCGAAAAGGTTGTTTGGGAGCAACAAATCTATGACAGGTAGGCCTGATGCCATCATTTCGAAGGGGATACGTGAAGGATTTGATGTACTCATCGAAATACCGCACAAACAAGAGTTGTAAAGCAGGTTGCATTGTTCGATAGGAAGAATCCCTAGGTTAACAAAAGGTGAATTGGCTGGTAGAGCTTGCTCGCTTCCGAAGAGGTAAATAGTAAGCTCCGGACACATGTCTTTAACAATGGCAAGGGCTTCTAGGAGGAGGGTGCTTGCTCTCCTGGGCTTTTCTGGCTGGTAAATTGCGCAAATAGCATAGTTTTTTTCTGAAGTGTCTAGCTGCCGATAAACTGATAGATCAGCACCGAAATCGGTAACAAATGGCTCTTTGTCGCACATCTTTTGGCACTGTCTTGCCAGCCATCTACCAATGGTGATAGGGGTGAGTCCAAGCGAATAGGATTCTTGAGCCTCTAGATATTCCGTACCAACGGGGAAAAACATAGGTTCGTAATCTTGGACGAAATAGGCCTTATGTTTGCAGCTTTGATCAGCGACAAAAGCTGCTGTGTCCCACGCTGTTGCTATGGCGAGGTCGTATGTTTCCGCGAAGTAGACCTCCCCAGAGTAAACGTGATCAGGCTCATAGTCATACCAATCTTTTAGCCATTCTCTTATCTGGTTCTCGTCTGCAGGCCTGTTTAAATTCGGGATGAAGTAGAAGTCGGACGTACAGCCGCAACGCTCAAGTGCGCGTGCATTCTGAATGATTGTTCTGAAGCCCCCTGCTCCTTTTGATGGCAGCGGAGTGCACCAGGCGATTCTCTTCCCTTCCATTTCAACCTCTCAAGCGTCATGGTCTTTTCACGTCCGGCTATTCGTAGACCCCTCTAACAAATATCATATCGAAGTCGGTGCTTTACGGCTCGGGTCGCATTGAGGCATGTCCTTAGGGTTAAGTTTAGCTTGCCGACCGTAGATGGAGATTCGACTTTTAGGGGCAGAATGGAACGGGACGGAATATCAAGATGGCATAGGGTTCTCAGCGCCCGAATGCGCCGAAGGCGTGCGGAGTATGCTTCTGCCGCTGATGTTGTGCTGCTTGACACTGCTCTTGGCAGTGAGAACAGCGGTGACCAGATTATCATGCAAGCCTGCGATTCCGTGTGCTTTTCCCTCTGGGGAGGGGTAGGGCTCAAACGAATCCCCACTCACTATTACGTGGAGGAAAGCGAGCGCCTGGCGGACAAGGTCAAGATTCTTTGCGGAACAAATATCATTTGGAAAAATATGGAAGAACAGGTCCAATGGGCGCTTCCGAATGATCTGCACAGTTATCAGAACGTTTGCCTGCTCGGGACAGGACTGTCTGATGTGGGCATTGAACAAGAGTCGTCTCTGTATACCAAGCTGCTTTACCATACGTTGCTTTCTCAAAACATGCTGCACTCTGTTCGTGACGAACGGGCAAAACAATATCTGAACAGCATCGGTTTCAATAATGTTGTCAATACTGCATGTCCAACCATGTGGAGCCTTACGCCCGAGCTGCTATCACAGATACCAAAGAAGAAGGGGAGACGGGTCCTGACATCTATTACCGATTACTGCTTCTCTCCAGAAGAAGACTTGGAAATGTTGAAGATTCTTCAACAAGAATATGAACACGTTACGATCTGGGTGCAGGGCAGTCATGACATTGACTGGTGCTTGAGTCAAATTGTTGATTTGAATGAATTCGAACTCATCGGACCGAGTATTCGTGATCTTGACGCTGTGCTTGCTGACCCTGATCTTGACTACGTTGGCACGCGACTTCACGCTGGTATTCGCTGTTTGAACAAAGCGCATAGGACGCTTGTTATTACGGTGGACAACCGGGCTCGTCAGATTGGTGCCGATACCAATCTTCCGGTGCTCGAACGCTCAAAGATTCATTCTGGTGCGCTTGAGCAGTGGATTAATTCTCCCCAGGAAACGCACATCGATTTACCCCTTGACGCAATTGAAGAATGGAAATCTCAGTTTTCACTTTCGAAGAACTCATAGTTTTTAGAGGGGGCCTTATCGCTGTGCGCAATTGAGGAACGTCTACTGGTCGCCCGCGAATCCGCTGCCTCCTCTGACATCGGTCAGCACGATAATGTCGAGGCCTTTCGTCATTCAGAATGAATCGCCCACCGCATCGAATAGGATGCTGCATGCTCCGCCTCCGATGAGGACGTATTCGTCGTTATGGCTGGCCATGGCGTCCCTAAACGCCTCGATTCCGTTTACTGTTGGCATAGCTGCTCCCTCAATTGATCGATTGCATCGTGTATGCGTGGGTCATCGTGCTCATCATTGATAAGTTCTGCGTAGAGTGAAAAGGGGTCAACGCACGCGAGCCCCGTTGCGGCGGTGCTTCGATCCGATGTGGCATCGAGGGGGTACGTCCATTCTTCGATGACGAACGCAGGCTCTTCATTCCAGGCGACTTCTTTCCACACGCTTCCCATCTTTGCTTGTAGCGAAGCTGCGCCTTCTTGGTCAATCATGATCATTATCTGCGACGTGTCATGCGCCAAATCAGAGAAAAACGGCAGTGCGCTCATTCCGGTGAACTTTGGTTGCAGG
The DNA here is from genome assembly GCF_009676995.1 of Enorma shizhengliae. Lineage (NCBI taxonomy): Bacteria > Bacillati > Actinomycetota > Coriobacteriia > Coriobacteriales > Coriobacteriaceae > Enorma > Enorma shizhengliae. The sequence continues at coordinate 108,813 of NZ_VTFZ01000003.1, read as the reverse complement.
GCCTGCAGCTCATCGATGGTGGTCGGATGCGAAAGCCGAATTACCCTTTTAATGGGGGATTTGAGATAAGGCTCAAACATGTCGAGTAGCTCGTCTTTTGAATATCCAGGGTTTCCGAGCGCGCGGACTCGCCATGAGGCTTTCAAGAGAGAAGGGCAGATCGCTTCAATCTCCTTGAGATACTTGGTAACGCTTGCTCTGCTCTTGTTGGTAAGTTCAGCGAGCTCCGATGCGGAATGGCCATCCCACCTACCTGCGATGAGATTGAGAACGATTCGCTGCGCCTGCGGTGAGAGGGGTTCCGGTTTGCGTCGCGTTGCGGCTGGGGTTTGCTGTATCTTAAGAAAAGGCAGGTAAGCGTTTCCATCCTCAGAGGCAAACGATATGCCCTCCTTGTAGTATGCGTTTCGAAGGCCGGAGTCAATGGATTCGAGGCAAATGACGACAGGCTTGGGATCAATGGCACCTATTGCTGCCACGAGGTTTCTCGAACTAATGAGGGAGGGGTAATCCGTCGCTATGGCAGCGATGAAGGCATTCTCTTTCTCATCGCCGAGCCATGCGTCTCTGAGGTAAAAGTTCTCCGATGCAATGCGCGGTATTTTTGCCACAATGAACGAGGGGTCTCCTAGTTCAATAGTATCCCCGAAAACCTCGATTGTAATGTCGGCCATCATCTTAGTGTCCACGGACCACCTCCATCGTTTCACTCTCATTATACGTAGAACATAAAATGAAAGTAAAATGATTTCGGGAAAAGCGTGGAGGTAAATAGATCGCTTAGAACTGGGGGTTGCAACGCTGCTGCACCGAATCATGCAAACACTTTATATTGAACGAAAGGCTCTAAGGAAAGGCGGGTTACCAATGGCCGTGACATCGGAGCGACGTTATCCCGCGGGGATTCAAACGTTCAGCGAGATTCGCGAGCAGTCGTATGTGTATATCGACAAGTCCGCCTTCGTCTACCGCCTTGCTCACGAAAGCGGGGAGGCCTTCTTTTTGAGCCGTCCCCGTCGGTTTGGTAAGTCGCTACTCGTCTCTACCATGCAGTCGTACTTCGAGGGGCGAAAGGAGCTGTTCGAAGGCCTCGAGGTCGCCGCGCTTGAAAGCGATTGGGTTTCGTATCCGGTGTTTCGTATCGACCTGAGCACTATCAAGACAAAGAGCGTTGATGAGCTGAGAGCCGGCCTCTCGGAGGCTCTGCAGCGTCTGGAGCGACGGTTTGGCACCGATGGAGCGACCACACTCGGCGGCCGCCTGCATTCGCTCATCGAGCGCGCCCACGAACAGAGTGGCTGCCGTGTTGTCGTGCTCGTCGATGAATACGACGCCCCTTTGCTCAACGTTATCGATGAGCCTCATTTACTCGAGCCGGTTCGAGAGGTCATGCGCGAGTTTTTCATGCCGCTCAAGGCGTGCGACGAGCACCTGCGATTTGTGTTTCTTACCGGCATAACGAAGTTTAGCCAGCTGGGCATATTCAGCGAACTTAATAACTTGCGTGATATAAGCAGGGAGCCCGCCTATGCGGCGTTGTGCGGCATAACGCAGGACGAGTTGATGGGCGAGATGCAGCAAGACATTGCGTTGCTGGCAGAGCGGATGGGGGAGCAAACCAATTCTGTTGCGGTTCGACTCAAAGACCATTACGACGGATACCATTTCTGCGAACCCTCGCCCGACATCTACAATCCGTTCAGTCTGCTCTATGCGTTTGCACAAGGGGAAATTGGGTCGTATTGGTATGCCTCCGGCACCCCGACGTTTTTGCTCCAGCTTATCTCTTCGCAAGGCTGGCAGCTTGCCGACTTGCAGGAGCGAGATGTCCTTGCCTCTGAATTCGACGTCCCTATAGAGGCAGCGTCCTCTCCATTGGCGATTTTGTACCAGACCGGGTACGTGACGATTAAGGCGTATGATCGTGAAAGTCGGGTTTATACGCTTGGCATACCGAACCGTGAGGTGAGTCATAGGTTGTCCGAGAGTCTCCGCTGATGGCTGGATTATCGAGGAAGCCTGATTTATTGCATACGGAGTGAACGGGTGGGCGCGATGCGGCTATGATTAGAGCAGTTTTCGTGGCTTCTCGAACGAAAGGCTTCGCATGAAAGGCATCATCCTCGCCGGCGGCTCGGGCACGCGCCTGTACCCGCTCACGCTCGTGACCAGCAAGCAGCTGCTGCCGGTCTACGACAAGCCCATGATCTACTACCCGCTCTCTGTCCTCATGATGGCGGGCATCCGCGACATCCTTATCATCTCGACGCCGACGGACCTGCCCAACTTCCAACGCCTGCTGCGCGACGGTTCCGACTTCGGCATCTCGCTCTCCTATGCCGAGCAGCCCTCGCCGGACGGTCTCGCCCAGGCCTTCCTCATCGGCGAGGACTTCATCGCGGGTGAGCCCTGCGCCCTCGTGCTCGGCGACAACATCTTCTTCGGCAACGGCCTCAGCAGGCACCTTCGCCGCGCCGTCGCGAACGCGGGGAAGGGCCTCGCCACCGTCTTCGGCTACCACGTGGACGACCCCGAGCGCTTCGGCGTCGTGGAGTTCGATTCGGACGGCCGCGCGGTCTCCATCGAGGAGAAGCCGGAGAGCCCCAAGTCAAGCTACGCCGTCACCGGCCTCTACTTCTACCCGGGCGACGTTGCCGAGCGCGCCAAGCGGGTCACGCCCTCCGCGCGCGGCGAGCTCGAGATCACCGACCTCAACCGGATGTACCTCGAGGACGGCTCGCTCAGCGTCGTGACCCTCGGGCGAGGCTACGCCTGGCTCGATACCGGCACCATGGAGTCGCTCTACGAAGCCGGCGAGTTCGTGCGCGCCGTGGAGCGCGCTCAGGACACGCCCGTCTCCATCCTCGAGGAGATCGCCTACGAGAACGGCTGGATCGACCGCGACACGCTCGTGGCCTGTGCGGAGCGCTACGGCAAGAGCGTCTACGGCGCGCATCTGCGCAAGGTGGCCGACGGGGCGTACGTCAAGCAGTCACTCAAATAGCTTTTCGTCGAGCGTGGTACAATAAGGCCACAATGACGAGGAGGTTCCTATGGCTACCTGCGTTCCCGTACGCGACATGAAGGATACGGCAAAGTTCAGCGAGACCGTCCGCAACGCGGACGGTCCCGTAACCGTTACGAAGAACGGCCGAGACGAGTTCGTGGTCATGACGAGTGATGCCTACGAGGGCATCAAGCAGGAGCTGGCCCGTATGAAGTTATACGATATTGTTTTCCAGGCAGAGCGAGAACTGGCTGAGGGTAAGTATAGCGATTACGATACATTCTCTCGTGAACTCAGGGAGAAGTATGGCCTATAAGCTCGAGATATTGGAATCTGCTCGACGCGATGAAGAAGACATCGTACGCTATCTTGCTCGCGACGCGGGCTCGCCGGCAGCTGCTTTGAAGTTCATGGACGAACTTGACGCGCGAGCGCATAGCATCCAGCTGTTTCCATTCTCACGGCCACTCTGTCCCGATACCAGTTTGGCTGAGGCGGGCTATGGGTCTTTTGCCATCATGAGCTATGTGGTTCTATATCTGGTGAAGGAAGATACGGTGTACATCGTTTGCATATTCCATCAGCGTCAGGATTATGCTGGCTACGTTTATGTAGATGAAAGTAACTAACAGGGGAGAATCATGTCTGAGGATACCTTCGAGCCCAAGAACATCATCGTCACCGGCGGCTGCGGCTTCATCGGCAGCAACTTCGTGCACCACGTCGTCAACAGCCACCCCGGTGTGCACGTGACCGTGCTCGACAAGCTCACCTACGCCGGCAACCCGGAGAACATCGCTGGGCTGCCCGAGGACCGCGTCGAGCTCGTGGTGGGCGACATCTGCGACCGCGCTCTCCTGGACGAGCTCGTCCCCGGGCACGACGCTATCGTGCACTACGCGGCGGAGAGCCACAACGACAACTCCATCGCGGACCCCGAGCCCTTCCTTCGCACCAACGTCGAGGGCACCTACGCGCTCCTCGAGGCGGCGCGCAAGTACGACGTCCGCTACCACCACGTCTCGACCGACGAGGTCTACGGCGACCTCGCCCTCGACGACCCGGCGCGCTTCACCGAGGAGACCCCGTACCGCCCGAGCAGCCCCTACAGCTCCACGAAGGCGAGCTCCGACCTCCTGGTCCGCGCGTGGCACCGCACCTTCGGCGTGAGGGCGACGATCTCCAACTGCTCGAACAACTACGGCCCGTATCAGCATGTGGAGAAGTTCATTCCGCGCCAGATCACCAACATCATCGACGGGGTGCGCCCGAAGCTCTACGGCGACGGCCTGAACGTCCGTGACTGGATCCACACCGAGGACCACAGCTCGGCCGTCTGGACCATCCTGACCCGCGGTCGCATCGGTGAGACCTACCTGATCGGTGCCGATGGCGAGAAGAACAACATCACCGTCCTTCGCGAGATCCTCAAGGCGTTCGGCCGCGACGAGGACGACTTCGACTGGGTGCGCGACCGCCCCGGCCACGACCGCCGCTACGCGATCGACTCCACCAAGCTCCGCCGCGAGCTCGGCTGGGAGCCGGCCCATACCGACTTCGCCGAGGGCCTCGCCGAGACGATTGCCTGGTACCGCGAGAACGAGGCCTGGTGGCGCCCCGCCAAGGAGGCCACCGAGGCGAAGTACGCCGCGCAGGGGCAGTAGCCAGTAGGGAAGACATGAGCCCGCTGCGGATGACCCGCCCGCCGCATCGTGGGGATGAGTGCACGGGCGGGTCGCCCGCAGCGGGCTATGCTTGAGCGATGCGTGCCAGCTTATGGAGGTAGAGAGTTATGGCGAATATCGAGTACGAAAAGGTGCTTCGAGCCGAGGAGACGGGCATCGAGGGCCTCAAGGTGCTCGACCTGTCCGTGCATGGCGACAGCCGCGGCTGGTTCAAGGAGAACTGGCAGCGCGAGAAGATGGCGAAGGGCCTGGGGCTCCCGGACCTCCGCTGGGTGCAGAACAACATCAGTTTCAACCTGAGTGCCGGCGCCACGCGCGGCATCCATGCCGAGCCGTGGAACAAGTTCATCTCCGTCGCGACGGGATCGGTCTTCGGCGCGTGGGTTGACCTGCGCGCGGGCAGCCCCACATACGGCCGCGTCTACACCTGCGTGCTGGATCCCTCCAAGGCGATCTTCGTGCCGCGCGGCGTGGGCAACTCCTACCAGGCGCTCGAGGACGGCACCGCCTACACCTACCTGGTGGACGCGCACTGGTCCGCCGAGCTCAAGAAGACCTACACCTTCGTGAACCTCGCCGACCCGGAGCTCGCCATCGAGTGGCCCATCCCGCTCGATGAGTGCGAGATCTCCGAGGCGGACAAGAACCATCCGTACCTCCGCGACGTGGTTCCCATGCAGCCGAAGCGCACCCTCGTGACGGGCGCGAATGGCCAGCTCGGCCGCGCCGTGCGCGCGCTCGCCGAGGAGCGCGGCCTCGCGGCGACCTTCGACTACTGCGACATCGACACCTTCGACATGTCCGACGCGGCGGCTTACGGCCAGTACGACTGGAGCCTCTACGGGACCGTTATCAACTGCGGCGCCTACACGGCGGTCGACCGGGCCGAGACGGACGAGGGGCGTATCGCCTGCTGGAAGGCGAACGCGACGGGCCCCGCGCTCCTCGCGCGGACCTGCTCCGAGCACGGCATCACGCTCGTGCACGTGAGCTCGGACTACGTCTTCGACGGCTCGAGCGACATGCACGCCGAGGATGAGCCCATGAGCCCGCTCGGCGTGTACGGCCAGTCCAAGGCGGCGGGAGACATCGCCGTGGCCGGCTGCCCCGCGCATTACATCCTCCGCTCGAGCTGGGTGATCGGCGACGGCAGGAACTTCGTGAAGACCATGGCGGGGCTCTCCGACCGCGTTGCCGACCCCGAGGACGCGCTGGGGCGCGTCACGGTGGTAGACGACCAGATCGGCCGCCTCACCTTCACGGCGGACATGGCTCGCGCCATCTTCCATCTGCTCGATAGCTCCGCGCCCTATGGCACCTACAACTGCACCGGCTCCGGCGAGCCCGCGAGCTGGGCGGAGGTGGCCCGCCGGGTGTTCGAGCTGCGCAACGGCAACGGTGCCGCCGTGGTACCCGTCTCCACCGAGGAGTACTACGCGAGCGCCAGCAGGCCCATCGCGCCCCGTCCTGTCCACAGCGCGCTCGACCTTGCTAAAATCGAAGCGACGGGCTACGCTGCACCCGCTTGGAACGAGGAGCTCAAGGAGTATATGAGCCTCATTTCAAGCAAGTAAGCATATAGTTTGATGGACGTATGCGGGCTCGGATGGTATCCGGGCCCGTTTCTGTGAATGAGGCGGAGGAACGCATGGCATCGATGCAGACACCTAAGGTCTCCTTGCTCGTACCTGTGTATAACGTTGAGCGCTATCTTGAGCAATGCTTGGATTCGGCGCTTTCGCAGACGCTGTCGGATATCGAGGTCATCTGCATCAACGATGGGTCTACGGATTCCTCGCCAGAGATCCTCGACGCGTATGCCGCGCGTGATGAGCGCATCCGCATCATCGATAAGAAGAATTCCGGCTACGGCGCTTCGATGAACCGCGGATTGGACGAGGCGCGTGGAACCTACATTGGTATTTTGGAGTCAGATGACTTCTTTGAGCCGTATGCGCTCGGGCATCTGGTGAGTGCCGCGGAGGACGCTTCGGCGGATATGGCGAAGGCCGATTTCTGGTTCTATTGGTCTGTTCCATCCGAGCGTCGCGAGCGCGGACAGGTCGTTAGCGCAGATATTGCTGGCGCTTATTGCCCACTCGATAAACCGGATATCTTCTATCAGAAGCCATCGATCTGGTCTGCGGTGTATAAGCGCGAGTTTTTGCTGCAGCATGGTGTGAGGTTTTTGGAGACTCCGGGCGCTGCGTATCAGGATTGCTCGTTCAGCTTCAAAACCTTGGCGCTTGCCAAGCGCGCGGTGTTCCTTGATGAGCCTGTGCTGAGCTATCGTCAGGATAACGAGGCATCATCTGTTAATTCGCCTGGCAAGGTGTATTGCGTTTGCGATGAGTACGCCGAAATTGAACGGTTCCTGTGTGAGCATCCTGACCTGCGCGAGCGGCTTGAGGCCATCAAGAGCCGTATGAAGTACGACAGCTACATGTGGAATTATGAGCGCCTTGCGCCGGAGCTGGGGACGAAGTTCTTAGAGCGCGCCTCGCAGGAGTTTGCCTATGATCTTGAGCAGGGGAACATTGATTTCTCGCTGTTCCCGGCTTGGACGGAAGCGGACCTGCATGCCCTTATTCGCGACCCTAAGGGCTTCGGTGCGGCGCACGATGAGCTCATGAAGCCGGGTAAGCTGAATACCTTCAAGCATTATTATCGGCTGGGTGGGGTGCGCCTGGTTGCGAAGGTGCTTGCCGAAAAGAGCCGGGGGCGAGCGTAATGGCGCAGCTTTCTGTGGTCGTTCCCGTGTACAACGTGGAAGATTGCCTCCCATGGTGCCTTGATTCGCTCGAGGTGCAGACGCTTTCCGACATTGAGATTCTGTGCGTAAACGATGGCTCGACCGATGGGTCGCGCAGCGTGCTTGCTTCGTACGCCGATCGCGATGCACGTATCCGTATTATCGATAAGCCGAACGGCGGGCTATCGTCTGCGCGCAATGCCGGCATTGATGCCGCTTCGGCACCCTACGTGAGCTTCTTGGATTCTGATGATCGCTACACGCCGAATGCTTGCGAGCGCATCGTTGCTGCTTTGGATGAGACGGGTGCTGACGTGCTTACGTTTGGCGCCAATCCGTATCCGGCCGAGGACGGCTACCCGTGGCTCGAGCATGTGCTGAGCCCAAGGGACGTGGTGTACGATGCATTCAGCATGGACTTAGTCCTGAGGGAGAGCTCGCTGCCGTTTTCTTGGCGTACGGCATGCCGGACTGATTTCCTGCGTGAATCTGGCATCGCCTTTGAGCAAGATCTTCGCTTTGGCGAGGACCAGGTCTTTGCGTTTGCGGTGTATCCGCGCTCGAGCAAGACGGCGCTTATCTCTGACAAGCTGTATGACTATCGCGTGAGCCGCCCAGGTTCCTTGATGGACCGTTTGCGCGCTACGCCCGGGAAGCGCCTCATGGAACACGTGACGATTGCCGGTGCCATTTTCGCCGATTGGCAGCAGGCGGGATTCTTGCATGAGCATGCCGCGGATATGGCGTTCTGGCTCTGCACGTTTGTTTTGTACGATGCGCTCGACCTTGCCCCTGCATCCGCTGACGAGATCTTTGCTTCAACGGGTCAAATGCTTGCGCCGTATCGAGAACTGCTTGACGCGGCGCGAGCCGATATGCCACAAGCGGTTTCCGCATTGATCGACGCTGCGTTTGATGTGGGCGAGCTGAAGGGCGCGGCGCACCGTGAGCGCCTGATGTTTGCGTTTGATCGCTATCGGTATGGAAGGAAGCGCGCCGCTGGACGAGCGGCAAAGCGATTGCTAAGGGGACCGCATGGGAATTAAGCGGCTGGTTTCCTGCCGGAGCGCGGGAAAGGTGTATTCGCTGCTGCGTATTCCTGCGTCGCAGGGGGAGGGCGCGTGCTCCGCTCGCTTGCTGGTGGGCGAGCGAGAGCTTCCGGCATCGTTGTTTGCTTTGGAGTATCGGAAGGTTCGCGAGCTTGGTCTCGACGCCTCGTTCGCGTATAAAGTCCTCGTTATGCCGTTTCTCAACAGCCGGGTTGCCCGTGTTGAGATACTAGAGCATGGCACTGTCATCGATTCGTTCCCCGTGCGGTTTGATGCTCTTAAGGTGGCGTCGATTCTTGCGTATCGAACCAAGCTGTCGCTCTGCGCCGCTATTCGTGACTTTGATCGTGATTATTGTGCTGATAGGTACTGCCTTGCGTTTGACCACGGTTTTCAGGGTGCTGAGGACGATGTCTGGCGTATCCGGATTGATTGGCAGGGCGATGCAGACGCCCAGCCCGGGCTTGCCGTGTATGGCGCTGACGGCGAGCCGCTTGAGTTCACTTCGCATGTATTTGAGTACCAGCCCGGGCTGCTGACACAGGATGGCGTAAGACTGCATCGTCTGTACCTGTCTGTGCTTGTAAAGGGTTCTCCGCGAGACTTCGTGCTTGTTGCCAAGGATTCATCTGGGCGCGTTGCGTCGGGTTTTTGCTCGCTCGACGGCCGCTTCTTCAATGCGCTTCGGGGTGCCTCTGATGCCTACATGAGCGATGCCTGCGCAGATGATGAGGTATATCGCCGGTGGTTTGAGCGGCATCGGGCAACACCGGGCCAGCTTGCCACGCAGCGAGCGGCGGAGCGTGGCCTGTCCCCACTGGTTAGCATTGTGGTGCCTTGCTTCCGTTCGAATGGAAGCTACCTGGTTGAGTTGATTGATTCCGTGCTGGCTCAGAGCTATGCGCGGTGGGAGCTCCTTTTGGTGGACGGGTCTCCCGAGGACGGTGTGGTTGCCCAGGCGGTTGCTAAGGCATCCGATAATCGTATTCGGATTATTGCTTCCTCTGAGAACACCGACATCGTTTCCAACACAAACGCGGGCATCGAAGCCTCCCGCGGTGAGCTCATTGCGTTTTTGGATCATGATGACCTACTTGAGCCCGATGCACTTCATTGCTATGTCGCCGCGCTGGAGGCTGATCCAGGAATAAGCGTTCTCTATTCTGATGAGGACCACATCGGTGAGGACGGCCTGCTTTGTCAGCCGGTCATTAAGAGTGCGCTTGATGTTGACTTGCTCTATAGCCACAACTGCGTGACGCACTTCTTGGCGGTGCGTGCCGAGCTCTTGGATCAGATCGGGCTTTCATCGGTCGATGTGGCAGGTGCGCAGGACTATGACCTGACGCTTCGCGCGCTTGCCGCCGGTGCGAAGTTCAAGTACATTCCGCGCGTTCTCTACCACTGGCGCATGCATGCCGGTTCGACGGCGGGGGATTCTGCGGAGAGCAAGCCGTATGCGCATACGGCCGGACGCCTTGCTTTAGAGCGGCACTTTGTCCAGCGAGGCATTGCAGCTACCGTTGAGGATGCGGGCGAGCCTTTCGTGTATCGCGTTCGCTACGAGCTCCCTCAGCCGCATCCGTTGGTGAGTGTCGTGATCCCCTCGCGCGATCATGCGGATATGCTTGAGGAATGCGTTGCGTCGTTCTTGGAGCATTCCACCTACGATAATCTTGAGTTCGTAATCGTTGAGAACAACAGCGAGCAGCCCGAGACCTTTGCCTGCTACGATCGCCTGATCGAGCGTGGTGCTGGTCGCGTGCGCATCGTGACATGGAAGGGCGAGGGTTTCAACTACTCGTCTCTCATCAACTTCGGCGTTGCGGCGTCCTCTGGTGAATATTTGCTGCTGCTTAACAATGATACCGCGCTTATCAGCCCAGATGCCATCGAGGAAATGCTCGGCTACCTCCAGCGTCCCGAGGTGGGCGTTGTTGGCGCCAAGCTATATTTCCGCGATGGGTTGACGCAACATATCGGAATGTTGATTGGACCGGGCCAGGCATGCGCGCATGTAAACCAGAATTTCCCGCCCAAGCGCGGGGGATATCGCGGACGCGCGATTCGCCCCAGTAACTTCAGCGCCGTGACCGGGGCTTGCCAAATGGTTCGCCGTTCTGTGTTTGAGCAGGTGGGCGGGTATAACGAGGCATTTGCCGTGGGGTTCAACGACGTCGACTTCTGCTTGCGCGTGCGCGAGGCCGGATATCTCGTTGTTTGCACGCCGTATACTGAGCTCTATCACTATGAGTTCACTTCGCGGGGGCGTGAATTGGCTGACCAGGAGAAGCTTGTGCGTTGGAAGCGCGAGCAGGGCATGTTCATCCAAGCCTGGCCAAGCGTCTTCACCGAGGGCGACCCCTATGGCAACCCGGCGTTTGATCCCGAGAGCGCGTATTTCGGGTTGGGGGAGTAAACAAACTGTCTGCTGTACAATGATTCACATTGTGGATGCGTCTTGCTAAGGGTCGCATTCAATGTTTGAGGAGAGGGTGTCAAATATCGTGAATGGGAATTCGGCGATTGGGAAGACCTGCGCTTTGAGCGCGATGAGACCGTTGCTTTGGATTGTTGTGCCCTGCTATAACGAAGAAGAAGTGCTTCCTGAAACAAGCAAACGTCTTGCTGCCAAGCTGGACTCCCTGATTGCACGAGAAATGGTTTCAGGCGGGAGTCGCATCCTGCTGGTAGACGATGGCAGCAGCGATGCCACCTGGCGTCAAATCGCAGCCTTGCATGACGGGAATCTCAACGGAGTCTCGGCGGCCCCCGGGGTGTTCTGCGGGCTCAAGCTTGCACATAATGCGGGCCACCAGAATGCTTTGTTTGCAGGACTCATGCATGCCTACCGACAGGGATGCGATTGCGCGATCTCGCTCGACGCGGACCTACAGGACGACATCAACGCGATCGACGAAATGATCGAGCGCCATGCTGAGGGCGCGGAGATTGTTTACGGTGTTCGCAACAATCGTGATACCGATACGCGCTTCAAGCGCTCTACCGCGGAGGCGTTCTATAGCTTGATGCGCTTCCTAGGCGTTGAGATGGTATCGGATTCTGCTGACTACCGGCTCATGGGCAAGCGGTCGCTTGGGGCGCTTTCGGAATTCAAGGAGACGAACCTCTTTCTCCGTGGAATCGTTCCTTCGCTGGGCTTTGCGACTGCTAAGGTGTATTACCGACGTGGCGAACGTTTCGCTGGCGAGTCAAAATACCCGCTTAAGAAGATGGTCTCGTTCGCCCTGGAAGGCATTACGTCCTTTTCAATTGCACCCGTTCGCCTGATTACACTCATCGGCGTCCTAGCGGTGATTGTGAGTGTGGTAATGATTCTCTATGCGCTGGCGAGCCTTATCATGGGGAGCGTTGTGGCTGGCTGGACGAGCTTGATTGTCTCGATTTGGCTCGTAGGCGGTCTAATTATGATTGCGCTGGGCGTCGTTGGTGAGTACGTTGGTAGGACGTACTTGGAGGCAAAAGGGCGTCCCCGCTACATCGTCGATGAGGTGCTTGAGTAATGGCGTCGACGAGGCTGGGCAAGCATGCCAAGCCCTTGAGCTCTGCTCCTGGTACACGTGCACTTTGCACATTGGGTATGCTGTCGGAGGGTGCTGCCGCGCTTGCTATCGGCGTAGCCCTGTTCGGCATGGTGATTCTTGCCGGCGGTATGGCGTACATGTGCAAAGTTGTGTTCTTGATGCCGAACTGGGCATTGCTGATTGCAGCTTGCGCATTCGTTGCCCTTATCGTGGCGGTGTGCTCAGGGCGCCTTGGCAAGAGCTTGGCAGCTTTTGTTGCTCATCGACCAAAAGCCATCGATATTGCGGTTGGTATTGCATGTTTGCTGCTGCTGGTGGTGCAGATTCGGCTCTGCCGCTACTACGCTTTTGTGACTGGCTGGGATTCGGGAGTTATAGTAACCGAAGCTTGGAATATAGCGAATGATGGGGCGCTTTCCATTACAAGCTATCTCTCGAGGTATCCGAATAACCTCTTTCTGCTCTGGATTGCGGGGCAGTGTGGACGCATCGCGTTGGCACTCGGCTTTTCTACCCTTGATGGACTCGTTTTTATCTTCTCGATTCTCAATTGTGTGTCCTGCGCTTTGGCAATGTGGTTTGTGTATCGAACTCTGTCGATGGCTACCTCGCGCACTTGGGGCCTGGCAGGCTTTCTACTTTGTATCCTTGTGATATGGACCTCGCCTTGGGCGGGGATTATGTACTCTGATGCGATCGTCGTTTGTGTTCCTGCTGTGCTTGCGTACCTGTTCATTTCCGCCCATCGTTCCAAAGGCGCGAAGCGGGTCGTATTGTTTGCCCTAATGGGTCTTGTTGGCGTGCTTGGTTACAAGATCAAACCTCAGGTTCTTTTCATGCTGTTTGCGGTTGGGTTCTTGTTGCTCGTTCGGCTCGGATTCACAATCGTACGCGCTGTTCGGGAGCGTCGTGCAGAATGCGTTGGGGAGACAAGTGCCTCGCTTGTCGCCCTTTTGGTTGGTGGCTTGGTCGCCTTTTCGCTTGTAGGTGCGCTTGTTGCTCCGTGGACCTCTCAGCTTGATGAGGATGCTCAATTTGGAATGACGCATTTCCTGATGATGGGCATGAACCCCGATTCTCGAGGTGTTTACTGGGAAGAGGATGTAACATTCTCTGGATCGTTCGACGATCCAGCGTCTCGTTCAAGTGGTAATCTCGAGGTCGTCATTGATCGTGTCAAGGAATACGGGCCTGTTGGACTTGCTGGTTTGTTCGGTGACAAACTTATGACGAATTTCAACGACGGTACATTCGCATGGGGCCAAGAGGGACATTTTTTTGATTATTTGCCCCCTGAATCTGATAGTGCGCTCGCATCTTTGGTCCGCTCCTTCTATTATCCCGAGGGTGCCAACTATGACCTATGGCGCACCTATGCCCAATTTGTTTGGATTCTGGTGCTGGCATGTTGTTTCGTCGGGCTTATTTCCAGCTGCACCCACTCTTTCCTGAACAGAAAGAGCGGGATGGCGCATGGCCTCATGACGTTCACGTTCGTCATCTCGCTCGCTATGCTCATGCTTATCGTCTTCGAGCTACTGTTTGAGGCGAGGGCACGGTATCTCTATTCATCGGCTACGCTGTTCATATTCTTCGCGGTGCTCGGCATGCGCTGGATGCTTTCGCGGGCGCATGAGTGGCGCGCCTCGCGCTAGCATGCCAGCAACAGATTTGAGCATGACCGATTCGAAAACGTTGATTCGCAAGTTGAGCGATACGGCTCCAGCACTGTGCTTGATAGGATTCGTGCCCGTCTTCGTTGCGCCCTCGTCCATAGGCTATAATCATCCATGCGCTAGCACGCATGCGCCCATAGCTCAGCTGGATAGAGCAGGAGACTTCTAATCTCAAGGTCGAGGGTTCGAATCCCCCTGGGCGCACCGGCTATCAATAGGGCGGCTTGAGAGATGTCTCGAGCCGCTTTTTTGCTATTGGCAAGCAATCGGGTTTTAAAGCATGATTCGAATCTCTCGTTATGAACAGGTTGTTCTTTCCGCTGCACGCCTCAATCGCTATACTTTAAACAAGAAGTCTGTTTAAGACTGAAAACGGAGGTGAAGTAATGCGGTTGCTAAAACTTGGCATTCAGGGAGACTCCCTTTTTTCCGATTCAAGCTTCGTTATCGATTTGTACGCAACCGATCGGGTGCTAGCGGACGATTCAAGATCTCCTGTTGAGGTGACAAGGGTTGGGAATATCCCTTCGTTGTACTCCCTCAATCTGCTCGGAATTGGTGGCGTGAACGCTTCTGGAAAAACAACGCTGCTCAAACTGCTGCTTTTCTCGCTTGCTGCGTTACAAGGTCGATATATTGCGCGTGGCGTTGGTCCGGAGATAACCGCCTTTCCTGCTTGCCTCGAGAAATCCTTTTCCGTGCAGTCTATTTTTTGGAGTGGCGGCGGCCTGTACTACCTTAAGTCTCATTTTGAGCTATTTGACGAGGGGGATGGCGTTGCTGCGCGTATTACGGATGAAGAGCTTTGGAGACGCAAGAAGGGAAGGCTGCCGAAGAAGCAGCTTGCAACATTCGGCGACTTCAGATCTCATTGCGAGCTTATTGCGACGCGTTCCGGTGAAAGCTCCCTGTCGCAAGACGTGCTGCATGCCCTTGGAGACGGGGTGAGCATTGCAAGGACCGTGATGGACTCCGAAACTAACGTTCGGACGCGTGTGGGGGGCCTTGCTTCTGGCACGCTTCCCACTGCGATTGTCCAGGCGTTTGATCCGAGCGTTGAGCATCTTATATGGAATGACGAAGCGGACGTGTACCGTCTCAAATTTAAAGGTCGACCGGAGCGCTCTGTGAGCAAGGCCGCAGCATCAAGGATGCTTTCCGCGGGCACTGTTGTGGGCACCGAGCTTGTGTCTAATGCCATTGAGGTACTCAGGGAGGGAAGCTATCTTGTTGTCGATGAGATTGAAAACAACCTCAATAAGACGCTCGTGGAGACCATCCTCGATTTGTTTGCATCACCGGTAACTAATCCACGAGGAGCTTTGCTGGTCTTTACTACGCACTATCCCGAGCTCTTAGACACACTCCATCGGAAAGACAATCTGTGCTTACTCGTAAGAGACCAAGAGTGCAAAACGAGCGTAATCAAGTATTCGAGTCGAATGCATCGCATAGAAAACAAGAAAAGCGAGGTGTTGCTTTCCAACCTCATTCGGGGAACAAACCCCTCATATCCTTTGGTCAGAGGCCTTCGCGATTATGTGAAGGAGGAAGTCCGTGGATAGATCTTATGTCAGAAGTCAGCTGGCGAGCCACTACGTGCTGCTTAGCTGCGAGGGCTCGTTCGAGGCGGTCGTGGTCAAGCGCCTTATTGAAGGGAAGAGACTGCTGGCGCAGAGCGATTATCTTGTCGAGGACAGCCGAACTGCTGAGCTATATACGAGGCTGAGGAAGCCGGCGGACATTATCGCGCGATTCCTTCGGTACGACTATCCGTCCGAAGCGGGGGATGGCAAGCTTGTTCTTGCACGCATTGTTGATAAAGAGGCAAAAACGGGAAAGGCCGATCGATCGTATCATGGGCGCGTTATTCCCTTTGATTTTGTAACGAGGCCGGAAATTGAAATGCTTGCCGTAATAAAGGAGGACGCTGAAAGTCGATGGGATGCCGCGAGACGGAAAGATAAGCAGCTTAAAGTTAGCCAGTTCTGCAAGGCGGAATTGGGGCTGAGCAAGAGCTTTGCTCAGCTTGAGAAATACTGGGCCGATGTCGACGAACTCGTATGGTGCATCGGTGCGTACCACAAGAAACACGGAAAGAGCGGCTTGCTTGATATATCGGATTTGCTTGCGTAGTGACCGAGGGTGAGGCGTGAGGCAGCTTAATAGGCCGCCACGGCACCCGCCCCGCAACATCCCAAACCACTCATCCGTTTTTCCATACCAACTGGCGCGGTATGGGGTACACTAGGGGAGTCGTTGATGTACCCCATGGCGGTGGGCCCGCCGTGGGCATCCAGAAAAAGGAGACAAGTATGGTTTCTGAGAAGGTTACCCTCGTCAACCCCCAGGGTCTTCACATGCGTCCCGCGGGCCTCTTCGCCTCTACCATGGGCAAGTTTGCCTGCGACGTGACCGTCGTCACCCCCGAGAAGGAGGTCAACGGCAAGTCCCCGATGGCCCTCATGGCCGCTGGCATCCCCTGCGGCACCGAGGTTGAGATCCGCTGCGATGGCGCCGATGAGGCCGATGCTCTCACCACCGCCATCGAGCTCATCAAGAGCGGTCTTGGCGAGTAGCCCAGTTGCCGTCCATCTCGTGTTGAACGGATCTCACAACAACTGAGTTCATATGGTGAGCGCAGGTGCCCTGTCGGTGCCTGCGCTTTCACATATCCGCATGCCGCGCGGCCACGCCCGCGGCAATGGAGAGAGGATAAAAATGTACGAGGGAGTTAACGCATCTGAGGGCATCGGTATCGGTACCGTCGTTGTCGCCGCCGAGCCCGACCTGTCTTTCGAGCCGCATGCGGTTGAGGACACCGCTGCCGAGAAGGCTCGCTACCAGGCCGCCCTCGATACCTTCTGCGCCAAGACCCAGGCCCAGGCCGACCGCATGAAGATCACCGTGGGCGAGAACGAGGCCGAGATCATGAGCGGCCACATCATGCTCGCCCAGGATCCCGGCATGACCGACGGCATCACCACCGCCATCGACGGCGGCACCTGCGCTGAGCAGGCCCTCGTCGAGACGAGCACGATGTTCGAGAACATGTTCCTTTCCATGGACGACGAGATGTTCCGCCTTCGTGCCGCCGACATCGCCGACATCCGCACCGGCATCCTGGCCGAGCTCCTCGGCCGCGAGGTCGTCGACCTCTCCGTCCTTCCGGCCGGCAGCATCGTCGTTGTGCATGACCTCACCCCGTCCATGACGGCCACCATCGACAAGGAGAACGTCGTCGGCGTCGTCACCGAGGTCGGCGGCCGCACCTCGCATTCCGCCATCATCTGCCGCGCGCTCGAGATCCCTGCGGTGCTTTCGGTCTCCAATGCCTGCGGCGCCCTCCACAGCGGCATGGTCGCCATTGTCGACGGCATCAACGGCCACGTGATCAACGAGCCCGATGAGCAGCAGCTTGCCGACTACCAGGAGCGCGCCGCCGCCTTCGCGGCCGAGAAGGCCGCGCTCGAGGCCTTCCGCGGCAAGCCCACGGTCACGGCCGACGGCGAGAAGAAGGTGCTCGCCTGCAACATCGGCAACCCCGAGGACGCCAAGGGCGCCGTCGACCACGACGCCGAGGCGATCGGCCTCTTCCGCTCCGAGTTCCTGTTCATGGACGCCACGTCGCTCCCCACCGAGGACGAGCAGTTCGAGGCCTACCGCAAGGCCGCGGTCACGCTCAAGGGCGCTCCGGTCATCATCCGCACGCTCGATGTGGGTGGCGACAAGGAGATTCCGTACATGAATCTCCAGAAGGAAGATAACCCGTTCATGGGCTATCGCGCCGTGCGCTACTGCCTCGACAACCCCGATGAGTACAAGGTGCAGCTGCGCGCGCTTCTCCGCGCGAGCGCATTCGGCGACATCAAGATCATGGTGCCGCTCGTCACCTGCGTCGAGGAGATTCGCTCGGTCAAGGCGCTCGTCGAGGAGTGCAAGGAAGAGCTGCGCGCCGAGGGCTACAAGTTCAACGAGAACATCGAGGTCGGCATCATGATGGAGACGGCCGCCGCCGCCAACATCCCCGACCTACTCGCCAAGGAGTCCGCGTTCTTCTCCATCGGCACGAACGACCTCACCGGTTACACCATGGCCTCCGACCGTGGTAACGACAAGGTCGCCTACCTCTACAGCTGGTACTACCCGGCGGTCCTGCGCGCCATCAAGAACATCATCCAGGCTGGCGTGAAGGAAGGCATCATGGTGGGCATGTGCGGCGAGGCTGCTGCCGATCCGCTGCTCACGCCGCTCCTCATCTCGTGGGGCATGGAGGAGTTCTCGGTCTCCGCGCCGAGCGTCCTGCGCACCCGCAAGGTCATCTCCCAGTGGACGAAGGCCGACGCCGACGCCCTCGAGGCGAAGGTCATGCAGCTCGAGACCGCCGAAGAGGTCAAGGCCGCGCTCACCGAGGCCGCGCGCTAGGCTTGTTGCCTGCCCGCATCCGGTTGCGTTTCTACCACCGTGCACGGCTGCGTTAAGTCTCGGTAAGCATCCGGGTCGCGACGCTTGATTTTGCTGCATGGCGCGCCTAAGCTATGCGCCATGCAGCATTAGTATGAAAGGATGGTAGCTGTCTTATGTTTTATACGCTGACTGCTAACCCCGCGGTCGACATGACCGTTTCCTGCCCGCCGCTTGTTCCGAACGAGAACATCCGCTCCTTCTCGGCGAGCTATACCGCCAACGGCAAGGGCCTCGACGTGTCCTTCGCGCTCAAGAAGTTCGGCGTCGACTCCGTGGCGCTCGGCTTCTTCGCTGGCTTCACGGGCAAGTACGTGGTCGACGAGACCATGAACATGGGCTGCCTCTGCCGCCCCGTCTGGATTGATGGCGTGACCCGCATCAACTCCTACTTCAACGACGGCCAGTCCGAGCACGGCATCCTGAACCCGGGCCCCGCGATCACCCCGCAGAACGAGCAGGAGCTCTTCCGCATTCTCGACTCCACCGGCGACCTCGATTGCCTGATTGTTTCCGGCTCGCTGCCCCCGAAGGCCTCCAAGGACTTCCTGGACAAGGTCGTGGCGCATGCTCAGGATCGCGGTGCCGACGTGGTGCTCGACCTTTCGAGCGACAAGCTTAAGACGCTCTGCTCCACGCACCCGCTGCTCATCAAGCCGAACCATCATGAGATGCGCGAGATCTTCGGTGTCCAGATCGATACCGACGACGACGCCCGTCGCGCCCTTGCGCTCGCCCACGAGGCCGGCGTGCAGAACGTCCTGCTCACCATGGGCAGCCGCGGCAGCGCCTACTTCTCGAATGGCGAGGACATCTGGTACGCCAAGCGCGAGTTCAACATCAAGCTCGTGTCTTCCGTCTGCGCCGGCGACTGCACCCTCGCTGCCTTCCTGCTCAAGTGGTACAAGGATCGCGACAACGTGGAGGAGGCGCTCAAGCTCGCTATGGCCACGGGCGCGAACGTTGCCGAGAGCGTCGGTTTGGGCGACTTCGGCCATGTGGACGAGTACAGCAAGCGCGTGACCGTCCGCAAGCTTCCGCGCTAGCACCTGCTGACGCGTCTTCGCGCGTTAACGCCTCGTTGAGGATGTTCGATGCCCCCGTGCTTCGGCATGGGGGCTTTCTTTTGGCGTCTGTGTCGGTACGCTCGGTAACTGGTCTAGGACGAGTGGGTGCAGGTCGTGGCGCATGAGACCGCGCGCGGGGTACTTGAAGCGCAAAACGATGAGCGCCCAATTCGCCACGGCACCGTATACTGTACCTGTTAACGTGAATGGGGTGTAATGGACGAGTGCTTACATATCGATACCGGCGCGGCGCCTAGCATTGCCGTCGAGCAGCCTGCCCTGAACGGAACGCCTGCGCCCGCAACGGCGCTCGAGGTGCTTCGCGCTCTTGAGGGAGCAGGGCTCGAGGCGTGGATCGTGGGCGGCTGGGTGCGCGACGCGCTGCGAGGCGCTCCGTGCCACGACGTGGACATTTGCTGCTCGGGAACCTGGCAGCAAAGTGAAGCCGCCCTCAAAGCGGAAGGCTTCAAAGTTGTTCGGTCGGGCATCAAATTCGGCGGCATCACGGCGGTGCGGGGCAAAGAGCGTATCGAGGTAACCTCGTATCGTTTCGACGGCTTTTACACCGATGGGCGTCATCCGGAATCTGTTCGTCTTGCGCAGCGCGTGGAGGACGATCTTGCCCGCCGCGATTTCACGGTCAACGCGATGGCGTGGCATCCAACGCGCGGCCTGCTCGATGTATACGACGGTGTGGGAGACCTTCGCCGCCGTATGATCCGGGCGGTGGGGGAGCCGCGTCGGCGCTTCGAAGAGGACGCGCTTCGCATGCTTCGCGCCGTGCGGTTTGCCTGCCGTCTCGATTTCGTGGTCGAGCCCCAGACGGCGTCCGCACTCGCCTCGTGCGCGCCCCTCCTCGACGCGGTGGCACGCGAACGGGTGGGCTGGGAGCTCGATGGCATCCTTGCAACCGGCCATGCGGGAGATGCCCTGCTCCGGTATCCCGACATCATGTGCGCGGCCATTCCCGAGCTGGGACCTTGCCGTGGCTTTGACCAGCATAGCCGCTATCACGCCTTCGATGTATACGACCATATCGCCCGCGTGCTTACCGTGGCGGGCGAGCTCTCGCTCTCGAGCGTGGATGGCGCCGGCCCCGAGGCCGCCCCATCGCCTTCGCTCATGTGGGCGGCTCTCCTGCACGATATCGCCAAACCGGCATGTTTCACGCTCGACGACCGGGGGTGCGGCCACTTCTACGGGCACCCCGAGCGCGGGGCGGAGCAGGCGCGAGAGATCATGCACCGCCTTGCGTGCCCGAGCGAGGTCATGCGCGACGCATGCCTGCTCATTCGTTATCACGACCGGCCCATGAGCGCCGAGCGCAGCGACCTCTTGCGCGTTATGGGGCTTTTCGCGGGGGCGGGCCTGGATACGCCGCGCCTTATGAACGAGCTCTTCGATATCAAGCGCGCCGATACGCTCGGAAAGGCTCCGTCGTGCTTCTACTACGTGAAGGATATCGAGCGCATGCGCGAGATGGTGCGCGAGCTGCTTGCTAACAACGAGGCATACAGCGTGGGAACCTTGGCCCTCAGCGGGGCGGACCTCATCGCTGCTGGTGTGGCGCCCGGCCCCCGTATCGGCGCCCTGCTTAGGCGCGCGCTCGATGCAACGGTCGATGGCCTGGTTTCCAATAAGCGCGACGACCTGCTTGCTTATCTCGATGTATAGGGCCTTGCAAACCCGTTTTGCTGTCGTTGCCGCCTGCGCGCGTGATGCCGGCGGCTGGGATGCCTCCAGCGAATGTGGTAGGATGGAGCAAGAGTAACACGAATGGAGCAATTCGTAACACTCGGTCTACGTGAACTACCAAGAGGAGCTGAGGAGCATGCTCATGATAAACGAAGAGGCGCACGGCAGCGGCATGCTGTCGCGTCGTGGATTTATAGCGGGTGCAGGTGCTGCGGGCGCTGCGGCGTTGCTGAGCGGCTGCACGGCGGGCGCGGGCGAAGGCGGCTCTACACCCTCCGGGTCTGGTTCCGAAGGCGCTTCTAGCCAGGTGATCGTCGCCATGAACGCGGGAAGCGAGCCAGCGGCAGGGTTCGACCCGCTTGTGGCATGGGGGTGCGGCGAGCACGTGCACGAGCCGCTCATCCAGTCGACGCTCATCACCACGGACGAGAACCTCGAGTTCGTAAACGACCTTGCGACGAGCTACAGCTGCTCTGACGATGGGCTGACCTGGACCTTCGAGCTTCGCGACGATGTCGCGTTCACCGACGGGGAGCCGCTCACCGCCTCCGACGTGGCGTTCACGGTGAATTCCGCGATCCAAAGCGACACCTTCGAGGGCGACCTCTCCATGGTGGACGAGGCGGTTGCCGTGAGCGATACGGTGGTGGAGCTCCATCTCAACAAGCCCTACAACGCGCTCCTGTACACCCTTGCGGTGCTGGGCATCGTGCCGGAGCACGCCTACGGCGATGGATACGGCTCCGCTCCCATAGGGTCGGGCCGTTACATGCTTGAGCGCTGGGATCGCGGCCAGCAGGCGATCTTCAGCGCCAACCCGGATTACTACGGCGAGCCGCCGCTCATGGAGCGCGTGGTCGTCGTGTTCATGGAGGAGGACGCAGCGCTTGCGGCGGTGCAGGCGGGCGAGGTCGACATCGCGTATACCTACGCGACGCACGCCCAGCAGAGCTTCGACGGCTATGAGCTTGTGAGCTATGCGACGGTCGACTCACGCGGTATCTCGCTGCCCACGCAGCCTGCCGGTGGCACGAAGTCCGAGGGCGGAACGAGCTACGCCATGGGTAACGACGTGACCTCGGACCTCTCGGTTCGCCGCGCGCTCACCTACGCTATCGACCGCGATGCGGTAATCGAGAACGTGCTTTCGGGCTATGGCAAGCCTGCCTACAGCGTAAGCGACGATATGCCGTGGTCGAGCGACGACATGAAGGTCGAGCTCGACCGCGACCTGGCCGCGCGCCTGCTCGACGATGCCGGCTGGGCTATAGGCAGCGATGGCGTGCGCGCGAAGGACGGCGTGCGCGCTGCGTTCGATATCTGGTACTCCTCGGACGACTCGGCGCGCCAGGCGATCGCCAACGAACTCTCCAACCAGTTTGCCAAGATTGGCATAGATGCGAGCCCGCGCGGTGGCAGCTGGGACGAGATCTACAGCCACCAGTACGAGCAGCCGGTCCTCTGGGGGTGGGGTTCCAACTCGCCCATCGAGGTGTATGCGCTCAACTACTCTACGGGCTGGGGTAACTACGCGTGCTACGAGAACGCGGCGATCGATGCCCATCTCGACGAGGCGCTGACGCAGCAGAACATCGAGGATTCCTACACGTACTGGCAGCTCGCGGCTTGGGACGGCGAGAACGGCTTCGCGCCCAAGGGCGCTGCAACGTGGGCGTGGATTGCCAACGTCGACCATCTCTACTTCAAGCGCGAGGGGCTCGTCGTGGCAGACCAGAAGCCGCATCCCCATGGGCACGGATGGTCGCTTGTGAACAACGTGGACCGCTGGGAATGGTCGTGATGCGCTCGGTCGCTCGCGGCGTTGCGCGCTTCGCGCTGCTCATGTTGGCGGTGAGCTTTCTGACCTTCCTCTTGGTGGGAAGTTCGCCCATCGATCCCGTGCAGGCCAATGTGGGACAGGCGGCATACGCAGCGATGAGCCCGGACCGCAGGGAGCAGCTGGCGGAGCGGTGGGACGCCGACACGCCCGTCGTTGAACGCTATCTCTCGTGGCTGGGCGATGCCGTGCAGGGAGATCTTGGCGAGAGCCTTCGCTTCAACGAGCCGGTTGCCAAGGTGGTGGGCGAGCGGTTCGCGAGCTCCGCGCTGCTTCTGGCGGCGTCGTGGATCATCGCGGGCGCCGTGGGCCTTGTGCTGGGGATCGCATCCGGCGCGCTTCGGGACAGCTGGCTCGACCGGCTCGTGCGAGGGTATTGCTACGTGCTCTCGGCCACGCCGACGTTCTGGCTCGCGCTCATCGCGCTCATGGTGTTCGCCGTCTACCTCGGGTGGTTTCCCCTGGGCTTCTCGGTTCCCATCGGCTCTACGGGCGCGGTGCCGCTCACCACACGCCTCTACCATATGGTGCTTCCCGCGCTGGTGCTCTCGCTTACAGGCATAGCCAACGTGGCGCTTCACACGCGCGAGAAGACCATCGACGTGCTGGGGAGCGATTATGTGCGGTTCGCGCGTTCGCGAGGCGAGGGGCTTCGGTCCATCGTCTTTCGCCACGGCCTGCGCAACCTCGTGTTTCCTGCACTTACACTGCAGTTTTCCCAGGTGAGCGAGATCGTGGGAGGCTCCATCTTGGTGGAGCAGGTCTTTTCGTATCCCGGGCTCGGGCAGGCGGCTGTCACGGCGGGCCTTGGCGGAGACGCGCCGCTGCTCGTAGGCATCGCGCTCGCCACGGCCGCGCTTGTCTTTCTTGGCAACGCGCTCGCAAACCTGCTGTATGGCGCGGTGGACCCGCGTTTGGGTTCGCGCGTGCGGGAGGAGGTGCGATGACGGTGCGAGAAGACGGCGAGGCACAGCGTTGCAGGCAGGCTGAGGCGGATGCTCCCGGCCTCGTTCAAGATCACGACCACCCGTCGCTCACCGTTTTCCACGAGTCGGCGGCGACGGGGGCGCTCAGCGGCAGGCGCGCCATGCTCGTCATGGCGGCGGGGGTTGCGATTGCGCTCTGCGCGGTCGTGATCGCGGGTATCATGCTTGCCGACGCCGCCTCGACGACGAATTTCGATGCGCGCAACCTTGCCCCCTCGCTCGACCACCCCTTCGGAACCGATTGGATGGGCCGCGACATGCTCGCGCGCACGCTTGCAGGGCTTTCGACCTCGGTTGTCGTGGGGCTCGTCGCCGCGACGGTCTCGTCCGTCATCGCGCTCGCGCTCGCTTCTGCCGCCGCGCTCGGTGGGTCCCGGGTCGACGCTGTGGTGAGCTGGCTCATCGACCTTACGATGGGCATCCCCCATATGGTGCTTCTCATCCTCATCAGCTATGCGCTCGGTCGCGGGGCGCTCGGGGTCATGGTTGGCATCTCCGTCACGCATTGGCCGAGCCTTGCCCGCGTGCTGCGCGCCGAGATCCTGCAGCTTCGTGAGCAGCCCTATATCTCTTGTTCGCGCGCGCTCGGCGTATCGCCTACGCGCATCGCCTTCACGCACGTCGTACCCCATGTGCTTCCGCAGTACCTGGTGGGGCTCGTGTTGCTCTTTCCCCATGCCGTGCTGCACGAGGCCTCGATTACGTTCCTCGGATTCGGACTGTCGCCCGAGCAGCCCGCCATCGGCGTGATCTTGTCCGAAGCGATGGGTTATCTCACCTCGGGCGCCTGGTGGCTCGCGGTGTTCCCGGGTCTGGCCCTCCTCGCCGTGGTGCTCATGTTCGATCGCGCCGGCGCGCTGCTTCGGCGCATGGTGTCGCCCGAGGGGGTGCAGGGCTGATGCATACCGATGCAGAGTTCCATCATCACCATCGTCATGCCTCGGGCTCGCGGCATCCGCAGGGCCGGCACCTTCTCTCCGTCGAGCATCTCTCGGTCGGGTTCAAGATGTACGATCCCGCCGCACCCTATTTTCGGGCGCAGAAGGTTGACGCCCCCGTCATCAAGGACCTTACCCTGTCGGTGCATGAGGGGGAGATGCTTGCGCTCGTGGGGGCGAGCGGCTCGGGGAAGACGCTTCTGGCCGATGCCATCATGGGTTTGTTCGAGCCCAATGCGCGCGTGACGGGAGCCATGTGGTTCGAGGGACAGCGCTGCGACGCCGCCGACCTTGCGCGTCTACGCGGGCACGGCATCTCACTCGTGCCGCAAAGCGTGAACAACCTCGACCCGCTCATGCGCGTGGGCGAGCAGGTGGTGGGTGCCTGCGGCCGGGGCCGAGCGGGCAGGGAGCGCCGTAGGCAGCGCATGGAGCGCATGCGCGAGCTCTTCCGCGCCTATGGGTTGGCGGTGGAGGTCGAGCGCATGTACCCGCACGAGCTCTCCGGCGGCATGGCGCGTCGCGTGCTGCTCATCTGCGCGATCATGGACGATCCGCAGCTTATCGTGGCGGACGAGCCCACGCCGGGCCTCGACATGGATCTTGCCGTCCATGCTCTCGACGACCTTCGGTCCTTTGCCGACGGGGGAGGTGGCGTGCTTCTCATCACGCATGACCTGGAGCTTGCGCTCAGTGTTGCCGACCGCGTGGCGGTCTTTCGCGACGGAACGGTGGTCGAGGAGACCGCCTGCTCGAGCTTTGCCGCTCCCGAGCTGCTCGCGCACCCGTTCTCGCGCGCACTTTGGCATGCTATGCCGGAGCACGGCTTTTCTGCGTTAGACGAAGAGGGGGGAGAGCGATGAGTCTCGAGGCGCGCGATATCTCGTTTTCCTACGTGCCGGGCCGGCCGATTCTTCATGACGTGAACTTGGTTGTCGATCCGGGCGAGCGCGTGGCGCTCACGGCTCCCTCGGGCAGGGGCAAGACGACGCTCTGCCGGGTGCTTTCCGGCTATCTGCGCCCAGATGCCGGAGCCGTCCTCGTCGATGGCATTGAGCTGTCGCGCGCCCGCGCCGCCCGCAGCGGCGTGCCTGTGGTGCGCGCGTGCGGCGCACGTGCTGCTTGCGATGGCGTGCCTGCGGCGCGCGCCCAGGGCGCTTGCGACCGTGTGCCCGCAGCTTCCGGCTCGCGGGGTTCCCGCCTGCGCGGCCCCCGGCCTGTCCAGCTTATCTGGCAGCATCCCGAACAGGCCTTCGATCCGCTTTTGCGTTTGGGCAGGAGCCTGGCTGAAGGGGTGCCCCCGCGAGCAGCTGCCCGTGCAAGTGGTTCCAGCGGGGCGGGGAGCCTTGGCGTCGCACGCTCCGCCGCCGCGCATTCCGCCGCCGCGCGCCTCGAAGCCGTGCGCGACACCGGCCTGCTCGAGCGCTTCGGAATCCGCGAGGCATGGCTCGACCGCTTCCCGCACGAGCTCTCGGGCGGTGAGCTCATGCGCTTCTGCATCGTGCGGGCGCTCATCGCCGAGCCCCGCTACCTCGTATGCGACGAGATGACCGCTATGCTCGACGCGGTGACGCAGGCGGAGCTCTGGCGCGAGGTGGTCGCCATCGCGAGCGAGCGGTCGATGGGGATCGTGCTCGTTTCCCATAGCCCTGCGCTCGTTGACCGTGTGGCTACCCGGTTGTTTCGACTGATTTAATTCCGTTCCGGAGCGCCGCCGCGCAGAGGCTAGTGCTACTATGGAATCCCGTACAGAGCGCCGCGTGCGCGGCCGAGGTTCTACTACGGGAAGCGCAGGTACAACATAATGACTAAGCACATCTTCGTGACCGGTGGCGTCGTCTCGTCGCTCGGAAAGGGTATCACCGCCGCGTCGCTCGGCCGCTTGCTCAAGAGCCGGGGATACAAGGTCACCATGCAGAAGGCTGACCCGTACCTCAACGTGGACCCAGGTACCATGAGCCCGTTCCAGCACGGCGAGGTCTTCGTGACCGAAGATGGCTATGAGAGCGACCTCGACCTTGGCCACTACGAGCGCTTCATCGACGAGAACCTTACCCGCGACTCCAACTTCACCACGGGCGCCATCTACCGCTCGCTCATCCATCGCGAGCGCCGCGGCGACTTCCTGGGCGGCACCGTGCAGGTGATTCCGCACGTCACGAACGCCATCAAGGACAAGTTCCGCCGCATCGAGGAGCAGACCGGCTCCGATGTGGTGATCACCGAGCTCGGCGGCACGATCGGCGATATCGAGAGCCAGCCCTTCGTGGAGGCCATTCGCCAGTATAAGAAAGACGCCGGCGCGGAGAACGTCTGCTACATCCATGTGAGCCTCGTGCCCTACATCGCCGCCGCCCACGAGGTCAAGACCAAGCCCACGCAGCATAGCGTGAAGGAGCTTCGCAGCTTTGGCATTCAGCCCGATATCATCGTGCTGCGCAGCGACCACGAGATCGACGATGCCATTCGCGCTAAGATCGCGAGCTTCTGCGATGTGGATGTGGACTGCGTGTTCACCAACGAGGACTGCGCCTCCATCTACGATGTGCCGCGCATGTTTGCCGAGCAGGACTTCGACCTGCGCGTCTGCGAGCGCCTGGGACTCGATCCGCGCGAGCGCGACATGAGCGAATGGGATGCCTTCCTCGAGAAGAAGAACCACGCCAACCATCATGAAGATGCCGTAAAGGTGGCCGTGGTGGGCAAGTACACCCAGCTCCCCGATGCGTATCTCTCGGTGATCGAGGCCATCCGCCACGCAGGGGTCTTCTACGACCGCCATGTGGACGTTGAGCTCGTGGATGGCGAGGAGCTTACCTGGGATTCGTGCCAGGAGGTGCTGGGCGATGCATCGGGCATCGTGGTGCCCGGCGGCTTCGGCGTGCGCGGTCTTGAGGGCAAGATCTGCGCGGCCCGCTTCGCCCGCGAGAACAAGATCCCGTATCTCGGCCTCTGCTTGGGCATGCAGGTCGCGGTCTGCGAGTTCGCGCGCGATGTGGCGGGCCTCGCCGACGCCAATTCCACCGAGTTCGAGCCCGAGTGCGCGCACCCTGTGATCGACCTCATGAGCTCTCAGGAGGACGTCACGGAGAAGGGCGGCACTATGCGCCTGGGCGCCTATCCTGCAAAGCTTGCCGAGGGCTCGCTGGTGCGCGAGGCCTATGGCGAGGAGCTCGTGTACGAGCGCCACCGCCACCGCTACGAGTTCAACAACGCCTTCCGCGATGAGCTCGAGGGGGCTGGGCTCGATATCTCGGGCATCTCGCCCGATGAGCGCCTGGTCGAGATGATCGAGCTGCCGCGCGACGTACACCCGTGGTTCGTTGCCACGCAGGCGCACCCCGAGTTTAAGAGCCGCCCCACGCGCCCGCAGCCGCTCTTCCGCGAGTTCACGCGCGCCGCGGTGGGCTATCACGAGGGCATCGACCGCTTGGACGTCACGCCCAAGAACGCCCCCGTGGCGTAGGGCGTTGGTCGCGCCTCGACATAGCGAGCGAAACGTCGGTTCGGCGCCTGGTTCCGCCTTCAGCGAGGCGGGCCGGGCGCCGTCTGCGCTCGAACAGGCGGCGGGGGAGTACCTCACCTCGCTGGCGGTCGAGCGGAATCTGGCGAAGAACACCCTCGCCGCCTATCGGCGCGACCTCGCGGCGTATCTGGGCTTCCTTTGCGAGAGGGGCATAGACGAGCCCGATGCCGTGAGCAAGCGCGATATCGATGCATTCGTGGCGGCGCGGCGAGATGCTGGCTACGCGGATGCCTCGATCGTGCGCGCCCTATCCGCCGTCAAGGGGCTCCATGCCTTCATGGCGCGCGAGGGGCTCTCGACCGCGCATCCCACGGCGTCGGTGCGTTTGCCCAAAAAAGAGGAGCGCTTGCCGGACTTCATCTCCGTTGAAGATGCCCGCGCCCTGCTCGACCAGCCGTTCCCCGCAACGTCGGCGGGTGCTCGCGATAGGGCTGAGCTCGAGGTCCTCTACGGCTGCGGATTGAGGGTGAGCGAGCTTTGCGGCCTCGATTTGCGCGACCTCTATCTCGACGATGAGTTCATGCGCGTGTTCGGCAAGGGGTCTAAAGAGCGGGTCGTGCCCATCGTGGGGAGCGCGCGTGCTGCGCTCGCGGCATACCTCGCGGGCCCGAGGGCGGAGCTCGCGGCGCATGACCGCGCGCGACGCGGCAGTGCTGCCGTGTTCCTCAACAAGAACGGCGGGCGCATTTCCCGGCAGTCGGTGCATGCTACGTGCGAGCGCTACGGGCGCCTCGTTGGCATCGAGGGGCTGCATCCGCACACCCTTCGGCATTCATTCGCGACGCACCTGCTCGCCGGCGGCGCCGACCTTCGCGTGCTGCAAGAGATCTTGGGGCATGCCGATATCTCGACCACGCAGATTTACACGCACCTAGACCGGAGCCAGCTGCAGGAGGTCTACCTCGCCGCCCATCCCCGCGCCTAGTGAGACAGTTGTGCCGGGTCAATCTGTCTCAATCTGTCTCACGAGACAGTCGTGCCGGGTCAATCTGTCTCGTTGCGCTGGACACCCGGGCGGTGCGAGAAGAGCCGGAAGTGCAAGCTTCACAGCCGACCTGCGGTCTTCATATCTTGCGCACGCCCGCTCCATCGTGCGGAAAAATCGCCTCAAGGTGAGGTTGAAGGTTAGGGTTGCCGCTCGTCCATCAAGCGGTAGGGCGCCCGCTGTCATCCAAACACAATATGTCGTGCTCAGGTTGGTTCCCCATTTGGGGAGCCGGTGTCCGTTGGTGGAGGCGTGGGAACCGGTGGGGGAGAAAGTGGGAAAAAATGTTGCTAAAAATCGCTTCAAACCATACTATTGAATGCGTCGACAGCCGGGGTGGTTCCCCGTACGAGCCCTAACCGAGTAACCGAGAGGAGGGCGCAGCAGAGATGTTTGCCGGGACGTTCGAGCGCAATCTCGATGCCAAAGGCCGCTTATCCCTGCCTGCTGCCATTCGCTCTGAGCTCGGCGAGCATGTGTACGTGTTGCCTGCACCGGACGTCGATGCCTTGTACGTGTTCTCGAACGAGAAGTTCGAGGATTGGGCACTGGGCCTCTTCGAAAAGCGCGGAGGCTTCAATTCCCGCAAGCGCGAGGATCAGGCGCTCATGCGCAAGATCATGGCGCGGGCGACGCCGATGGATATCGACTCCGCTTCGCGTATTGGTCTGAGCGAGACGCTGCGCGAGAAGGCTGGCCTCAATCGCGAGGTCACCGTGGTCGGAAACTGGGACCATCTCGAGATCTGGGATCGCGCGAAGTGGGCTGAAGCCGATGCGGATGATGAAGGGGACGAGGACCTGTTCTTCGACGAGTAACCGGGAGCAAACGGACATGGCTACGTTGACACCTGAATATCGGCATGAACCCGTCATGCTCCAGGAAGTGCTCGAAGCGCTTCGCCTGAGCGAGGGCTCCACCGTCTGCGACTGCACGCTCGGCGGCGCCGGCCATTCTGTGAAGATGGCCGCGCAGGTGGGCGAGGAGGGGCTCCTCATCGGCATCGACCAGGATGACATGGCACTCGCCGCCGCCCGTACGTGCCTTGCATCAGAGGCGCCGGGCGTGCCCTTGAAGCTCTTGAAGGGGAACTTCGGTGACCTTGACGAGCTTCTGTGCCGGGCCGAGGTGCCCGGCATCGATGGCATCCTCTTCGACTTGGGCGTTTCGAGTCCGCAGCTTGATATCCCTGGAAGGGGCTTCTCGTACCACGAGGATGCCCCGCTTGATATGCGTATGGACCCGGGTAACAACCCTTTAAACGCAGCTGAGGTCATCAACACCTATAACGAAGCCGACCTCGCCCGGATCCTTCGCGTATACGGTGAGGAGAAGTTCGCCGACAAGATCGCGCGAGAGATCGTGCGCCGTCGGCAGCTCAGTCCCATCGAGACCACGGGAGAGCTCGTCGAGGCCATCAAAGCGGGGATTCCCGCGGCGGCGCGCCGACACGGGCATCACCCCGCGCGCAAGAGCTTCCAGGCGATACGCATCGAGGTCAACCATGAGCTCGATGTTCTCGAGCGCGGCCTCGAGGCAGCGGTGCGCTGGCTCAATCCGGGAGGGCGCATCTGCGTCATCTCGTACCACTCGCTTGAGGACCGCATCGTGAAGCACGTCTTCCAGGAGCGGAGCCGGGGCTGCACCTGCCCGCCGGAACTTCCGGTCTGCATGTGCGGAAACGTGCCGACACTCAAGGTATTGACGAGAAAACCGCTGGTTGCCACGACCGAAGAGGTCGGGCGCAACCCGCGAGCGAGATCTGCCAAGATCCGCGTGGCCGAGCGCTTGTGAGCGCAACGCCCGCTTATCTTAGGTTCCATCCCGCACCGCACCAGAAACGTACCGTAAACGCACCACTAACGCACCGGGATGGGAGGCATGCGTACCATGGCGTACTACGATTCCAATGCGGCGTATGCCTACGACTTCGAGGCGATGCCAGCTCCGGCAGCTCGCCCCGAAACGGGCGCGGCGCCCGCTGAGCGCCCGCGCTTCGACGTCTATACAGGTGAGGGCCGCGAGGCTAACCAGGTCGTGAGCCCTGTCTTCACCCATGTGGTGAAGGTCTTCTGCGTGCTCGTCGCGCTCTTCTTCGCTATCGGCATCGCGCGCGTCGCCATCGCGGGCGTTACGGCATCGGTGCTCAACACGAACGCCGCGCTTAACAGCTCGCTCGAGACGGCGCAGGACGAGAGCTCGAATCTTGAGGTCATGAACTCGGTCTATGGAGCCGATACGCGCATCCGCGATCTTGCAACCGGAACGCTCGGCATGGTCGAGCCGGAGGACACGACGGTGCTCGATCTGAGCCAGGATGCCTCCGCGCAGGCGGGTTCAACCGATGACCAGGGCGCCGGCGCGGCAGCCACCGATGCTGCAGATGCAGGGTCGTCCGGGGCATCGAGCGCCGACGCAGCCCAATAGGTCCCGGGAGGTAGCAATGGCGCGCGACCGGTATACCGGGAGCGGACGAGACGACGGGCGGTACAGCCGCAGAGGTTCGTCGCGTCCGCGTCGTGATGCATTCAATCAAGGATATGAATCGATGTCTCGGGGAGGGGCCCCGCGCGATGCGTCGCAGCGTGGGTCCCGTTCCCATGCCGGTCGTTCAGGGCAGGCTTTCGGTTCTCCCCGCGGCAGTTCCCCCCGTGGCGCGGTGCGCCATGAAGGCGGGATGATGCGAGGCGGCCCAGCGCGAGGCGGCTCGGGTTCCGATGCCTTCGGCCCGGCACGGGGTGGCACCCGGGGCGGCGGAGGTTCCGGAAGGCCTCCCCGCGGCACGCGCCCGCAGGTCGACCTGCTTCATAGCGACCTTGACCACGAGGGAATCCCGCGACGCGCCGTCGTGATGGGGGCGCTCGGCCTGGGGATGGCACTCGGCCTCTGGAATCTCGCGGATTACCAGATCGTGAACGCCGAAACGTACCGGAAGCGCGCCGACGAGCGCCGCCTCTCGCGCCAGACCCTCTTCGCCAAGCGTGGCACCATCTACGACCGGAACGGGAACGTCCTCACCTCGAGCGTCGAGTGCCAGAACGTCTACGCCAACCCCAAGCTCGTGGAGGATGCCGACGAGGCAGTGAGCGCCCTCGTCGAACTATTGGGCGTCGACGAGGAGGCGTGCCGCGAGAAGGTCACGCGCGACACAACCTTCGTCTACATCAAGCGCCAGGTTGACCAGGATATCGCCGATGCGCTCTCGGAGCGCGGCATCAAGGGCATCGAGTTCGAGCAGACCATGAAGCGCGTGTACCCGTACGGCACGCTCGCCTCTCAGGTGCTCGGCGTGGTGAACATAGACAACGAGGGCGTCTCCGGTTTGGAGAGCTACTACGACGATGTGCTCACGGGCACGAACGGCTCCATCGTTCGCGAGCGGGCCCGTGATGGCTCTTATATCGCGGGCGGCGCCTACGAGAAGGTGTCTGCCAAAGACGGCACCGACCTCGTGCTCACGCTCGACGTGAACATACAGAGCGTCGCGGAGCAGGCGCTTGCCGACGCGGTCGAGAGCTCGGGCGCGGATTACGGATCGGCCATCGTATGCGATCCTGCGACGGGCGAGATCCTCGCCTGCTGCTCGTGCCCCACGTACGACCAGACCGATCTGGCGAACACGAACTCCGCCGACATGAACCTGCGCGTCGTGACGGACGCCTATGAGCCGGGCTCCGTGTTCAAGACGCTGGTGAGCGGCATGGGCATCGATCTGGGGCTCATGACGCCCGACACCACCTTCGACGTTCCGGCCGAGGTCAAGGTCGGCGACGACTGGGTGAACGACATCGACGACCGCGACTATGCCATGACCATGACGCTCCGCGAGATCATGCGGAGGTCTTCGAATACGGGCATGGTGCTCGTGGGCCAGAAGATCGGAGCGGATAACTTCGCCGAGTACCTCGACGCCTACGGCATCGGGACCAAATCGGGCATCGATTTTCCGGGCGAGTCCACCGGCATCGTGCGCGAGCGCAGCGAGTATGACGGTTCGAGCCTGGGATCGATGTCCTTCGGGCAGGGCATTTCCGTCTCGCCGATCGAGGTCACCCGGGCGGTGTGCGGCATTGCGAACGGCGGCGTCATGACGACCCCGCATTTCTTGAAGTCGAAGCACGGCGAGGAGCTCGATTGGAGCGACGGGGAGGCGAGCGCCATCAGCGCCGAGACGGCCGAGCTCGTGAAATCGATGATGATCACCGTCGTGGACGAGGGAACCGGTTCAGGGGCTGCGATCGAGGGGTATGACGTTGCGGGCAAGACCGGTACCGCCCAGCGCGCAGACGCGTCCGGTGGTTATCAGAAGGGTAACTACATGTCGTCCTTCATCGGGTTCGCCCCGACAAGCGAGCCGGCGGCCCTTGCCTACATCACTCTCGACGGCACGCCGTACCACTCCTCGGCCGCCACGCCGGCATTCAAGACCATCATGGAGCAAGCGCTTTCGGTGCTGGGCGTCAAGCGAACGCGTTCATAGTGAGTGTGCGGCCGCGCCCGGTGCCGCCGGGTGTCACGAGCTTGGCTGCGCTCGGGGCGAGGTGGTCCGCGCTCGAGCTTGCACACCTTGTGCGTTCCGCGCCGGCGCGCCCGGGCATCTTGGTCGCTACGGTACAATACGCAGCTGATGGAACTCGATTGAGGGGATTGCATGTTTGAGTTCACCGTAGAGACTATCGCGGGAGCTACGGGTGCCAGCGTTGTTGCCGGCGACCCCGCCCGTATCTGCCGGGGTTGCTTCATCGATTCGCGCCTTGTCGAGCGCGACGGCCTGTTCGTGGCATTTTCTGGTGAGCGCGTTGACGGGAACGACTTCGCGCCCCAGGCGGTGAGTGCGGGCGCGGCTGCCGTGGTGCTCACCCGGACGCCCGAGGACACCTTGCTCGAGCAGGCGGAAGCGGCCGGTTGCGCCGTACTGGTAGCGGACGATGCCCAGGAGTTCCTCCTGCGCCTTGCCCATGTCTACCGTTCCGAGCTCGCCTGTACCGTCGTGGGCGTTACCGGGTCGATTGGCAAGACCACGACGAAGGACTTCTTGGCGGCGCTTCTGGGCGCTCGCTTCCGCGTCTGGGCCACGAAGGGCAACTACAACAACCTGATCGGTTTGCCGCTCTCGATTTTGAGTGCTCCGCGCGATACGCAGGTGCTCGTGCTCGAGATGGGCATGAACGCTCGTGGCGAGATCGAGCGCCTTGCTGCATGTGCCGAGCCCTCGCTGGCGGTGATTACCAAGGTGGGCACCTCGCATATCGGCATGCTGGGGAGCCGTGAGAACATCGCGCGCGCTAAAGCAGAGATCGTCTCGGGCATGAGGCCCGTGCCAAGCGGCTCCGAGGCCGGGGTGCCCGGTACCGCTCCCGTGCTCGTGCTTTCGGGCGAGGACGACTTCACGCCATTCATTCGCGACGAGTTCGCCCTTCCTGCGGCGGTCGAGGTGGTCCTTGCCGGGACGGGCGCAGACGACGAGGTTCGCGCGTCGAATATCGAGCTGGACGTCGAGGGCCATCCGAGCTTCGACCTTCTGCTCGCCTCCGGTGAGTCCGCGCGCATCACGTTGGCGGTTACCGGGGCGCAATCGGTCTCCAATGCCGTGCTCGCCGCCGCCCTTGCGGAGCGCCTGGGTATCGATGCCGCGACGATGGAGGCGGCGTTCAAGCGCCTGGCGATCACCGGCCGCCGTCAGGAGCTCCGTCGTGCCGCGTGCGGTGCCCGCGTAATCGACGACACCTATAACGCGAGCCCCGAGTCCACGGCTGCGGCGCTCGACCTCCTCGAGATGCTTCCCGTCTCCGGCCGCCGCATCGCCGTTCTCGGTGAGATCGGCGAGCTTGGAGAAGAAGGGCCCCGCCTGCATGCACTCGTAGGCTCCTATGCGGCAGCGAAGAAGCCCGACCTGCTCGTGTGCGTGGGCACGGCCTGCGCAGAGGAGATGGCCGCTGCGGCGCGCCTCATGGGCATGCCCGCCCGCTCCGTCGCGATTGCCGGCGATACCGCACGCGCTACGGAACTCGTTCGGCAGTCGCTCCGCCCCGATGATACGCTGCTTGTGAAGGGCTCCCGCTTCCTGGGGCTCGATCGCCTCGTCGAGGAGGTCTGCTAATGCTCGGAAACGCTGCCTATCCAACCTATCAGGCATTCATCTCGCTCGCTGTCGCAGCGGTTATCGCCGCGGTGATCATGCCGTTGTGGATTCGCGTCATGAGGATCGAGCACTTTGGACAGCAGGTGCGCGCCGACGGCCCCGAGCAGCACCTCATCAAGCAGGGCACCCCCACGATGGGTGGCGTCGTCATCCTCGTCGCCCTGGCGATCACCTGCCTCGTCATGGGCAGGCTCACCGCAGAGCTTGCCCTCGTGCTCATCGCCACGCTGGCTACCGGAGTCCTCGGCCTTATCGACGACCTCACCTCCGTTACCCACGGGCGCTCCCTTGGCCTCACCCCGCACGCCAAGATGATCGGCCTCACCCTCATCTGCGTGCTCTTCTGCCTTCTTTCGATCAACTGGTGCGGCGTCGAGCCCGTCGTGCGGTTCCCGGGAGGCCTTTCCGTCGACCTCGGCGTGCTCACCACGACAGTCGATATCGCCGGTGAACCCTTCCATATCCCGTGGCTCTACATGATCTTTACCTGGCTGTTGATCGTGGGGCTCTCCAACGCGGTCAACCTCACCGACGGCCTAGACGGCCTTGCGGGCGGAACGTCCATGATCGCGATGCTCGTGATGGCTGCAGTGTGCTTCATCTGCAACGATTCGAACCTCACCATCTTCTGTGCCGCCTGCGCGGGTGCCTGCCTCGGCTTTTTGTGGTTCAACTGCTATCCGGCGAGCATCTTCATGGGCGACACCGGCTCGCTCGCGCTCGGCGCGGCGCTCGCCTGCGTCGCCGTCATGACCAACACCGAGATCGTGTCGCTCATCGTGGGCGGGCTTTTCATCATCGAGACGCTCTCTGTCATGATCCAGGTCGTGAGCTTCAAGCTCACAGGCAAGCGCGTCTTCCTCATGGCGCCCATTCATCATCATTTTGAGAAGAAGGGCTGGGCCGAGACGAAGGTGGTCATCCGCTTCTGGATCATCGCGGCCGCCTTCGGCGCGCTTGGCCTCGCGGTCTTCTTCCAGTTGGGATAGTGGTTCTTCATGCTGCTGCCAGAAACCTTCGACCTGCTTGTACTCGGGCTCGGGTCTACGGGCCTGGCCGTTGCCCGCTGGGGCGCGGCGCACCTTGGTGAGCGCGTGCGCTCGGTTACCGTTTATGGCGGGGCGGCTTCTACCCCCTCCGCCGAAACGGATGCGCTCGGGGCCGCAGGGGTGCGCTTCGTCTTCGGGACAGAGTTGGTCGAGGGTGGCTACGATATATGCGTGGCGAGCCCGGGTATCTCGGAGTTCTCCGCGTTCTTCGCCCGCGGCCGCGAGCATGCGCTTGCCATCATGGGCGAGCCCGAATTTGCGTGGCGCCTCTCGCCCGAGCACTGGATCGCTGTCACCGGCACCAACGGCAAGACCACGACGACCTCGCTTGTCAACCATATCTTGAGCGAGTCCGGCCGTTCCTCGGTCGCGGTGGGCAACATCGGCCTGGCGCCGATCGCTGCCGTGGACGACCGCGCTCCCGGCTCTTGGTTCGCTGCAGAGCTTTCGAGCTATCAGCTGGCAACGACGAGCATGCTACATCCGCGCGTCGCGGTGCTCATGAACATCACGCCCGACCATCTGGCGTGGCACGGCACGCTCGACGCCTATGCCGCCGCTAAGCGCAAGATCTTCGCCAATCAGGAACCCGGCGATCTTGCTGTTGTGTGCGTGGAAGACGCGGGCGCCCGAGCTGCGCTTTCTGCGGCGCGCTCGACGGGTGCTGCCGTCTGCGAGCTTTCGCATGATGATTCCGGGGCCGCCTCGGCGGCGTTTTGCGATGAAGGCGTGCTTGTGGTGCGCTTGAACGGCGTGGAGCACCGCTTGGTTCCCACCGCCGAGCTTCGCATCCGGGGCGCGCACAACGAGCTCAACGCGCTCGCAGCGGCTGCAGCTGCGCTGTGGGTCGGCGCTTCGGACGAGGACGTCCGCGCGGCGCTCGTCTCGTTTACGGCTCTCGAGCATCGTATCGAGCCTGTCGCGCAGATCGACGGCGTGCGCTACATCAACGATTCCAAGGCGACCAACACCGATGCCGTCGTAAAGGCGCTCACTGCCTTTCCCGACGAGCCCGTGGTGCTGCTGCTCGGCGGCAGCGACAAGGGTACACCGCTCGAAGAGTTCGTCGAGGACGTCGTGCATTCCACGGTGAGGGCTGTGGTCTGCTTCGGCGATGCCCGCCAGCGTTTCCTCGACGCCTTCGTGGAGGCAGCCGGCCGCCATGATATCGACGTTGCCGAGGCCGAGGACCTCGCTGACGCCGTGGATGTGGCCCGCTCGCTTGCCGAACGGGGCGACGTGGTCCTGCTTTCTCCCGCCTGTGCCTCGTTTGACGAGTTCTCGGGCTTCGAGGAGCGCGGGCGCGCCTTCAAGGAGCTCGTGGCGGCACTCGGGCGGGATGCCGAGTCAGCATAAGGTGTTTTTACGGCAAGACCGATAGGGACGGTAATGGCAGAGGAACCAAGGCAGCAAACCGGTGCATCGGCGGATGCGTCGGATGAGAAGCGCTCCCGGCGCCACGGGCGCATGGGTGGCCGCGCGCGCCGGGAGGCGGGGGAGCACTCCGCGCTCGGAGAGCGCCTCATCGCTGGCGTGCCGGCGCGCATCATGCGCCCCCGGCTCGTCTTCATCGTATGCCTCGCGGCACTTCTCGCGTTCGGCCTCCTCATGGTGTACTCGGCCTCGTCTGTCGAGGCGCTCAGTGAATACGGCAGCTCGACCTATTTCCTCGAGCGCCAGGCTATCTTCATCCTGGCTGGACTCGCGCTTGCGGCTTGGCTTTCGCGGATATCGCTCGCCACCATGCGCTCGCCGTTGGCGTGGTGGGCGTGGGGGGCCATGATGCTGCTGCTCGCCGCCGTGCTCGTCCTCGGTAGGAACGTGGGTGGCGCCACCCGTTGGATCAGCCTGCCGCTCATCGGCCAGCTCCAGCCCTCGGAGTTCGCCAAGAGCGTGGTCGTCATGACGGCGGCCAAGATTCTGCACGAGTACTACGAGGAGCAATCCATCGACACCTGGACCATGATCAAGTTCCTGGCGATCTGCGTGGCCGTGCCGCTCATCCTCATCATCCTCGAGCCCGACCTGGGGTCGTGCCTCATCATCGCGGGTTCAGTTTTCGTCATGTGCTACTTCGCGGGCTTTTCCTACAAGCTTCTGGGGCTCGTGGTGCTTATCGGCGGCCTTCTGGCGCTCGCGCTCATCTTCTCGTCGAGCTATCGCGCCGCACGCCTCTTCACGGTGAGCGACCCCTGGGCCGACCCGTACGGAGATGGCTACCAGGCGACCCTCGCCATCATGGCCTTCGCTTCGGGCGGCATCTTCGGCCGAGGCATCGGCAACTCGACCATGAAGTACAACTACCTCCCCGAGGCTCACAACGACTACATCCTCGCCATCATCGGCGAGGAGCTCGGGTTCGTGGGCGTCGCCATCTTCTTCGCGGTCTTCGCCCTGCTCATCTATGCGGGTCTCAAGATCGCAAGCCAGTCGCCCACGGTTCAGGGAAGGCTCATCGCCTCCGGTTGCTCGGTCATGCTCATGATCCAGTTCCTCGTTAACATGCTCGGCATCTTGGGCGTCACGCCCATGACGGGCAAGCCGCTGCCGTTCATCTCGTATGGCGGTTCTGCGATGATCGGCATGCTCGCGCTTGCCGGGCTCATCATGCGCGTCTCTTTGGAAAGCAATCCAAAGACGGTCTACGACGCCCGCCGCGCAGGCTTCCGCGTGATGGGGGAGGGAGCGCCCGAGGCAGATGGCGGCGATTCCGGAGCCATCGAGGGGAGCACCGCTGGCGCCGCCCGCCCGCGCTCCTCGCGCCGGCATGAAGGCTTCAGCGTGGTCGACGGTACCGGCTTTGTTGCCCCCGGTGAAGGGTCCCGGCCGATGGGGCGCTCGGAGGGACGCGCTGGCCGCACGGGCTCCGCGAGCCGCGGCGGCGGTGCGGCAGACCGCGCCACTCGGAACACCCGGCCCTCTTCGGGCAGGACGCAATCCTTTGAGCGCGGTGGATCCTATGAGCGTGTGAACCTTGGGGCAGATCCCGCCGACCGCTTGCGCTCGCGCGGTCCCCAGAGGCGCTATGATGGTGGCGATGACTCATCGAAGAGAAGGGGGCCCCATGGCCGCTAACCTGAACATAGCGATTGCCGCAGGCGGCACCGCCGGGCATGTGAACCCCGCTCTCGCTCTTGCAGAGGAGCTCCGGCGCCGCGGGCACACGGTGCGGTTCTACGGCGAGTCCCGCAGGCTCGAGGGCACACTCGTGCCCGAGGCCGGGTTCGACTTCACGCCCGTGCACGTGACGGGCTTCGACCGGGAACGGCCCTGGACGCTCATCACCGCGCTTATGCACCTCGCGCGCGCGGAGGGGCGCATCGTGCGCGATTTCAAGCGCGACCCATCGCTTCGCCCCGATGTGGTCATCGGGTTCGGCGCCTATATCGAGCTGCCGCTCGTGCGCGCCGCCGCCAAGCTCGGCATACCCTACGCGCTCCATGAGCAGAACTCTGTTCCCGGACTTGCCAACAAGCAGTCGGCGAAAGGCGCTGCACTCATCGCCATCGCCCAACCGAGCGTGTCCGAGGTTTTCGAGAAGCATGGTGCGCCGGCTTCCGCCATCAAGTTCACCGGTAATCCCGTGCGTGCATCGGTGCTCGCGGGCGATCGTGCGCGCGGTCGCGCCGCGCTCGATGTCCCAGACGGCGCGACGCTCCTCGTTGCCTTCGGCGGGTCGCTCGGCGCGCATCACCTCAACGAGCGCTTGATATCGCTTAAGCGGGACCTGCTGGCACGGGACGACGTTTACGTGCTCCATTCCACCGGTGCAGACGATTATGACGATACCGTGCGTGCGCTTGCGCTCGCGCCCGAGGAGGCCGCCCGTTACAGCGTGCGCCCCTACATCGACGATATGGGCGACGTGCTCGCCGCGGCCGACCTCGTGCTCTCTCGCGCCGGTGCGTCCTCGATCGCCGAGATCGCTGCCCTTGCGGTGCCCGCTGTGCTCGTTCCCTATCCGCATGCAACCGCCGACCACCAGACGACGAACGCTCGCTACCTCGTGGACGCGGGAGCTGCGCTTCTCTGCCCGGATGCCCAGATCGACTCCCAGGATTTCGCCGACACCCTGCTGGGCCTCTTGGCCGACGGCGCCCGCCGCGAGCGTATGCGCGCTGCCGCGCAGGGGCTTGGGCAGGACCGTGCCGCCCAGAACCTCGCCGACGCCCTCGAGGCGCTCGCATAGGGTCTCGCCAGGCTCTCGCTCCACGCGGGCGCTGGCAGCTCTGCATCGATTCAGCTCGCGCAGCGATATCCCGGTGCGGCGCGTGGCCGGCGCATATCGTGCCGCCGGGCGTGGGCGTCGCGTGTCGCCTTTGTCATGGCGGCGATTGTCACCTACAATCAATGGGTCGAACTACAGACCAGAGAGAGGGAGTAACCCCACATGGTAGACACCCCGAAAGCCCCCGGCTCGTTCCGCGTCCATTTTATCGGCGTAGGCGGGGCGG
Organism: Enorma shizhengliae; assembly: GCF_009676995.1. Taxonomy (NCBI): domain Bacteria; kingdom Bacillati; phylum Actinomycetota; class Coriobacteriia; order Coriobacteriales; family Coriobacteriaceae; genus Enorma; species Enorma shizhengliae. The sequence continues at coordinate 67,956 of NZ_VTFZ01000003.1, read as the reverse complement.
GCATGAGCGGCATCGCCCTCGTGCTTCACGAGCGCGGTTATGCGGTGAGCGGTTCCGACCTCAAGACCTCGCGCTATATTCGCCAGCTCACGCGCGCGGGCGTTGATATCCATATCGGTCACGACGCCGCCACCATCGATGCCGTGAAACCCGATGTCGTGGTCGTCTCCACCGCCATCCCCGAGACCAACCCCGAGCTCATGCGCGCGCGAGAGCTCGATATTCCGGTGTGGCCGCGCGCCAAGATGCTCTCTGAGCTCGGGCAGGGGTACACGACGATCGCCGTTGCCGGGACTCACGGCAAGACGACGACGTCGTCCATGGTCGCCACGATGCTCGACCGCATGAAGCTCGACCCGAGCTTCCTCATCGGAGGCATCGTCGAGGGCTATGATACGAACGGGCGGAACGGCCAGGGTGAGTATTTCGTTGCCGAGGCCGATGAGTCCGATAGCTCCTTCCTCTATCTCGATCCCGATGTCGTGGTCGTGACGAACATCGAGGCCGACCATCTCGACCACTATTCGTCGCTCGAGGAGATCGAGGAGACGTTTGCGAAGTTCATGTCGCTCGTGGGCGAGGAGGGTACCGTCGTCGTCTGCGGAGACAACCCCCATGTTGCCGAGCTTGCCCGCTCGACGGGCCGTCGCGTGGTCACGTATGGCACCGATGCGGCGAATGATGTCGTCTGCACCCCGCATGCGCACGAGCATGCTCTCGAGGGTGCCTGTACGGTAACGCTTCCCGACGGCGCGACCCACGAGGTGGTTATCAAGAGCAATCCCGGGACGCACAATCTGCTCAACGCTACCGCGGCGCTCGTGGTGGCATGGGTGCTCGGACTCGATGCGCACGCTGCCGCCGAGGCGCTTTCCGGGTTTGCCGGCGTGCGTCGCCGGTTCACCCGCGTGGGCGACATCGATGGCATCACCGTGGTCGATGATTACGGTCACCATCCCACCGAGATCAAGGCGACGCTCGCTGCGGCGCGCGGCCTTGGGTTCAAGAACGTGGACGTGGTCTTCCAGCCGCACCGTTACTCCCGCCTGCAGGCGCTCGTCGACGATTTCGCCGACGCGTTCGCCGATGCCGACAAGCTCGTGCTCATCGACGTCTTCTCCGCGGGTGAGATGCCCATTCCCGGCGTGACGAGCAAGATGCTCGCCGATACGGTGCGCGCACACCATCCTGGAAAGAGCGTGTCCTACGTCCCCGGCCGCATGCAGCTTCTCGAGGCGCTCAGCGATATTGTGGAGCCGGGCGACCTGCTCATCACCATGGGCGCAGGCGACGTGACGACGGTGGGCCCCGAGTTCATCGACTACCTCACCAACAAGGAGTAGTGAGTGCCCTATGGGGCTCTTCAACGTCTCTATGGCGCTCATCGGGGCGCTCGATACCGACGTGCTCGAGAACGAGAAGCTCGCGCGCCATACGAGCTACCGCATCGGCGGGCCCGCGTCGCTTCTCGTGACGTGCCATAGCTACCATGCGCTGAGGCGCGCCATCGAAACCGTAAACGCGGAAGGCGTGCCCTGGGTGGTCATGGGGCGTGGGTCCAACATTCTCGTCTCCGACGATGGCTATCGCGGGGTGGTCATCATGCTGGGGCGCGAGTTCGGCCGCACGGTCATCGCCGAGGACGGCTGCACGCTCACGGTAGGTGCCGCGACCGTGCTCATGCGCGTGGTGAACGATGCCTACGCGAGGGGCCTTTCGGGGCTCGAGTTCGCGGTGGGCATTCCCGGCACGCTCGGCGGCGCCATCAACATGGATGCGGGAACGCGCGACGAGTGGATCGGCTCGGTGGTGAAGAGCGTGATGACGTACCGGCCTGGTACGGGGATCTGCCGCTACGAACACGACCAGATCGCCTGGGGGTACCGCTCGTGCAGTCTGCCTGCGGGAGAGATCGTGCTCGAGGCGACGCTCGGCCTCACGCCCGCATCGAAGCAGGACATCAGTACCAAGATGGATCGCTATCTCTCGCGGCGGCGCCGCACGCAGCCCATGGCCGCGGCGTCGTGCGGCTCGGTGTTCCGCAACCCTCCCGATGGGAGCGCGGGCAAACTGATCGAGGATTGTGGATTGAAGGGTTTTTGCGTGGGCGGCGCGGAAGTGTCTCCCGTTCACGCTAACTTTATTGTGAACAAGGGCGCGGCTACGGCGTCGGACGTCCTTAACGTGATTCGAACAGTGCGCGGAAAGGTTCAAGAGACGTATGGCGTTGAGCTCCAAACGGAAGTCAAGTTCCTCGGCTTCTAATGCGTCGAAGCCGACCTTCCGTCGTGCCTCGACAGCGGGCTCATCGAAGGCGCGCGCGAAGGCCCCCTCGCCTTCTTCGCGCCCCGCTTCCCGCGCGTCAAAGCAGCCCGTCTCAAAGCGGTCGGGCTCTACCGGCGGCGGCTTTGCCCGTGGGGCTTCCGCTCCCCGCATGGGAGCAGGGGGCAAGGGCGGCGTTGCGCGCCCCCGTGCCCAGGCGAGCTCGCCCTCCGCGGCCCCGCGTACCCGAGCAGCTGGCAAGCAAAAGGCTTCCGTCAAGCCACAGGCCGCCGCTCGGCAGGCGGGAGCGTCACGCCTTGCCCCCAAGCCTGCGGCGAAGGCCTCGTCGCGCTCTGTTGCGGGGTCCGTCTCGTCGCGTCCTGCTGCGGGGCGCAAACCGCTGCGCCAGCCGGCGGCAGCGTCTCCCGCATCTCGTTCCAAGCTCGGCGCTTCGGGCGCCTCTCGTTTGAAGCCCTCACCGAAGCCTTCTGGAACTGCGAAGCGCGGCGCCGTGCGCGCTTCCAGCGGTGCGAGCGAGGGGCGTGCAGGCCTTGCCTCCGCGCTCGGTCGCATCAAGCTTCCTGCTGTCGCGATTCCGGGGCGCATCGTGGCGGTGGTCGCTGCGGTGCTCCTGGTGCTGGTCGTTGGCGGGGTGGTCGTTACCAACTCGCCGATCTTCTCGGTGACGGAAGTCGTCGTGAACGGCAGCGAGCATGTTACGCAGGATACGGTCGAGCGTTTGGTGGACGTTCCCGAGGGTTCGACGCTCTTCAATTACGATGCATCGGCGATCGAGGCGTCGCTCAAGCAGAATCCCTGGGTCGAGAGCGTGCAGATCGAGCGCACGTTCCCGCATACGATCACCATCACGCCGGTTGAGTACAAGGTCGCTGCAATCGCCTATATCACCTCGAGCGACGTTGCCTGGGCAATCGATGCGAGCGGTACCTGGATCGCGCCCATCTCGCTGTCGGTCACGGTAGATGCCGAGGGGAACGTCGTTTCGGGCACGGCGGGCACGCAGGCAAGCCTGCAGCAGGGGAGCGATGGCTCGGCAGACGCGTCTGCTTCTTCTGACGGTGCGGGCGGCGATGCGGCTTCCTCTGACAGCACGGATGGCGACGCTTCGTCGTCCGGTGACGGCGCGGATGCCTCCGGAGCATCTTCAGATTCGGATGCAGCCGGTGATGCCGAGGGCGGCTCCTCCACAGATTCCGATACGGCTTCAGCCGATGGCGGCTCGGGCTCCGACGCAGCTTCGGCCGATAACGCTTCGAGCTCCGATGGCAGTGCCGCCGACGGTACGCAAACCTTAACCGGCCTCAACGCCGCGCTGGCGCTTGCACGCCAGGACGGTGCGGTGCTTTTCACCGACATAGCATCCGATGTCGAACCCTCAGAAGGTAGTAAGGTTTCTTCGGATGTCATCACGGCGGGGCTGGAGTACGTAAGCGGCTTCTCAAGCGACTTCCTCGCGCAGATCGATTACCTGTCGCTCGAGTCGGTCGATGCCATCTCCGTCTTCCTTTCGAATGGCATCGAGGTCGCGCTCGGGGAGCCTACCGACGTCTCGCTCAAGGAGCGGGTCGTTACCGGGCTTCTCGACCAGGTGCAGGGCATCACGTATATCGATGTCCGCAACCCCGAGAGCCCGACATACCGTAGCGCGCCGAGCGCTTAGGGAGGAGCCTCGCGTCCGTGTGCACTCTGGGAGCGCTGGGCTACTGCGGTGCATGCGGGGCGCCCGGGATGCCGCAGCACGTCGGGGAGGAGCCGGGTGTCCGTGCGGGGTGCGCCGGGCTGCCGCAGCACGCCCGGGGAGGAGCCGGGTGTCCGCGCTGGGCGCAAGAAACGCCCAGCAGGTGCGATGAGCGTCTATCAAAGCTCTGAACGCCGTCCTGTGACCCGCGCTGCGCCCAGACCCGTCCGTGTCTCCGTGGTGTTCTGTGAGAGGGGCGTTGCGCGTCGAGCACGCACCCTGAAATCCGCGTTGCATGATGTCACCCCGCCCGACCTGCGAATATGCAGCGAGCTTCATATTTTCGCCTCCGTCCATTTGACTCCAACTGCATTTTTGTGCAAAGATATGCCGATTTACCTCGACGTTTAATGTAAACTTGAACGTTAGAGTTTAACCCGGAACCGCAGTCCGAATTCGGAGGACCGACATGCACGAGAGCGAGATCAGCAACTACCTTGCCGTCATCAAAGTGGTGGGCGTCGGCGGCGGCGGAACCAACGCGGTCAACCGCATGATCGAGGAGGGTATCCGCGGCGTCGAGTTCGTGGCCATCAACACGGACGCGCAGGCGCTCGCGATCTCGGATGCGGACATCAAGGTCCACATCGGTACCGATCTTACGCGTGGCCTGGGCGCCGGCGCGAACCCCGAGATCGGCCGCAAGGCTGCCGACGAGAGCCGCGACGACATCCAGGAGGCGCTCGAGGGTGCCGACATGGTGTTCATCACGTGCGGCGAGGGCGGCGGCACCGGAACCGGCGCTGCTCCCATCGTGGCCGACATCGCCATGAACGACATCGGCGCGCTGACCGTGGCCGTCGTGACCAAGCCCTTCACCTTCGAGGGCCGCAAGCGCAAGGCGAGCGCCGAGGAGGGCATCCGTACCCTGGCCGACTGCGTCGACACCATGATCGTCATCCCGAACGATAAGCTGCTCGACATCGCCGAGAAGAAGACCACCATGCTCGAGGCCTTCGCCACGGCCGATGGCGTGCTTTCCCAGGGCACCCAGGGCATCACGGACCTCATCACCGTGCCCGGCATCATCAACCTCGACTTCGCCGACGTGAAGACCATCATGAAGCAGGCCGGTACCGCCATGATGGGCATCGGCACCGCCTCCGGCGACAACCGCGCCGTGGACGCTGCCCAGCAGGCCATCTCGAGCCGCCTGCTCGAGAGCTCCATCGATGGTGCCACGCGCGTGCTGCTCTCCATCGCCGGCTCCAAGGACCTCGGCATCCAGGAGATCAACGACGCCGCCGACCTCGTGGCGAACGCCGTCGACCCCGAGGCGAACATCATCTTCGGTACCGTGGTGGACGAGTCGCTCGGCGATCAGGTGCGCATCACCGTCATCGCCACCGGCTTCTCCGATGCCAACGTGGGCCGTCAGGACCAGCTCTTCCAGGCAAGCACCCAGAAGAGCGAGCCTGTTTCCGCGCCCGCTCAGCAGAGCAAGCAGCCTTCTTCGACGCGCACCATCGGTGGCACCGAGGTTCCGAACTTTGGTAACGACCAGTTCGAGCTTCCCGATTTCCTGAAGCGCGGCAACTTCTAGCCTGCATCGCGGATTCGGGCGGATTCGTCTGCATCGGCACAATTGGTTGCATTGCATGAGCGCCGGGGCTGATTGCCTCGGCGCTTCTCGTATCGAGCAAAGGCATGGCCTTGCGCTCCCAAGGGAACCGGGCGCGCCCGAGAGCGACTAAGATGCCGGCGGTCGAGCCCAGCGGGCACGCTTGACGAACAGGCCTGGCGGACGGAAGAGCCCGGCGTACGAGCTTCACGAACGCGCCTGGAGAACGAGCTCGGCGGGCGCGAGAGAGATCCTATTTCAAAGTTGCATGCCGAATTACGCAATAAGAGCCGAAATTTCTCTCCTTATTGCGTAATTCGGCATGCAGGATGTCGTGTAGGCCGCCGCATAAGGTGCCATGCAGGCTACCTCGTAGGTCGCCGCAAGAGATGTCGTGTGAGCTGCCTTGTAGAAGTCTGCGCGGGATGTCGTATGGGCCGCCGCGCTGGATGGCATGTAGAATGAACAGAACACAGGGACTCGCGCTTGGGGAGGCGCTATGCAGGAGCTTGAACGTTTGGTAGACGATACGGGCGTTGCGTTGGTGGGGTCCCTCGAAGGCCCGGTTGCATTCGGATTCACCGAGCGGACGGGCGGAGTTTCGAAGCCCCCTTACGCCTCGTTGAATTTGGGAAGCCATGTGGGTGATGCGCCCGAGGCGGTCCAGGAGAACCGGCGCCGCGTGCTTGCAGCGCTCGGATGCGAGGAGGCGCTCGACCGCCTTATCGTTCCCAACCAGATCCACGGCGACCGTGTTGTGACCGTGTCCTCTTCGGATGCAGCAGCGCTCGGTGAGGCTCGCGCTGAGGCCGCTGCGGGCGCCGATGCCGTCGTGTGCACCGTTCCGGGCGTACCGGTGCTGCTGTGCTTTGCCGACTGCGTTCCCGTGATCGTTGTCTGCCCGGGCGGTTTCGCCGTCGTCCATTCGGGCTGGCGGGGTACGTATGCGGAAATCGCCGGAACGGCGGCGCGTGCATTGGGCAAGGCCACGGGTTGCGCACCGAGCGATATGCGTGCATATATTGGCCCGCACATCCTGGGCGATGAGTACGAGGTCTCCGCTGAGCTTATCGAGCAGTTCTCCCAGCGGTTCACCGATATCAACCCATCGGGCCCGCGGATGCTCGACCTTTCGCGCGCCATCACGCAGGCACTCGTTCGTGCCGGTTTGGCGGAGGGGTCCGTTCTTGATACGCGTCTTTCCACCGTTCGCCACAACGACCGCTTCTACTCCTATCGTGCCGAGAACGGCTCCTGCGGGCGTCATGCTGCGGTCGCGGTGATGCGCTGACCCGGTGCCCCCGACCGTTTGCCGGGTGCCGAACGGCTCCTTACACATTCCTTACATGCGCCACGTAGAGTGAGGTGGGGGCATTGCGCCATGCCCGCCTGCGGCGATTCGCTACGCGAGCCGGGCCGCGCTGCCGCCCCTGGTGTATTTGACCTGCTTGTATTCGGTTTGGCTTGTAAGGAGTAGACCATGCGAAAGCTGTACCATCGCCAGCTCGTGGAGGCACGCCACGAGATGCTCTCGATCTACGAGACGATCGACCTCGCCCTCCACGATGCCGTGCGCGCATTCATCTCGGGAGACAAGAAGCTCGCGGGCGCTACGCGGGAGAAGACGTATCAGATCGATGCGCGCTGCGCGAACCTCGAGGCGGTCTGCTACAACCTCATTGCTACCCAAGGGCCGGTCGCATCGGATTTCAGGCTTCTCCAGACCATCATCTATACCGATTTCTGCCTGCAGCGCATGTGCGATAAGGTCCGTCGCACCGCACGTGCGGCAAAGCTGCGGGTCTCGGCCGATATCGAGCTTCCGGCAGAGCTTATCGAGCTCGTTGAGGAAGAGGCGAAGACCGTCTATAGGGTCATGGGAACGGCCGCCTCGGTGCTCGTGCTGAACGACCTTGGCCTTCTGCGCGAGCTGAGCGAGCAGGAGGAGTCTGCTCACGGCATCTACGAAGAGTTCTTCCGTTCGTACAATCGCATGTCGGCCATCGATCTCGGCGAGGGGAGCGACGACAGCTCATACGACGACCTGCGCCGCGTAATCATGGCGTCGCGCTATCTCGACCGGTGCGCGCAGTACAGCATCGACGCAGCCGCGCGCATCCTGTTCCTGCTCACCGGCCAGCGGTGGAACCAGATGGAAATCGCCACCTTCGATGAGGACGAGCTCGAGGGGATGAGGGTTCCGGCGGGAGAGGGCGCGTTTCTCGATCCAGCATCCGATGCGCTCTGCGTGGCGCGCATCCCGCGCGACGAGCTCGATCCACGCGTGCGCGAGCTCATCAAGGGCGTCGCAGGGGTCGTGTCCGCTGAGTAGGCGCCGCAAGAGCCATGCCGGCTGAGTAAGCACCTGAGTGCTTCGCCCGCCGAACAGACGCCGCGCGTACCTCCATGCGGAGGCGGTGCTCCTCAAAACCGTAAACATTGCGCGTTCGAGCGCGATCCTCTTCGCAGGGTCGCGCTCTGCGGTAGTATGGGGAGGTTATCGACGACAAGAGGTGCATGGTATGTCTGAGCTAGATGCGTATCGCGAGGCCGTCGCACGTCGGCGCGAGGCGATCATGGAGCGGGTCGATGCGGCGCTTGCACAGAGCGGGCGCAAGGCCGGCTCGGTGAAGGTGATGGCCGTCTCCAAGACGGTCGACGTGCCGCAGGTGGTCGCCGCCATCGATGCGGGGTATCGCTTCTTTGGCGAGAATCGGCCTCAGGAGCTCGTGCGTAAGCTTGAGGGACTCTCCGTGCTCGCCGGCGAGGACGGGTGCGTTGCCGGTGCCGATGCTCGCGAGCTTAGGTTCGATATGATCGGCAACTTGCAGACCAACAAGATCAACGCCGTGCTCGGTCGCGCCGCGTGCATCCATTCCATCAGCTCGCTTCACCTCGCCGAGGCGGTTTCCTCCCGTGCCGCACGCCGCGTCGAGGCGGGGGAGCTGGCCGGCCCGCAGCCGGTTCTCATCGAGGTGAACGTGTCGGGCGAGGCCTCGAAGTCGGGGTTTGCCCCCGATGATCTGCGAAATGCATTCTCCCAGCTTGCGCAGCTCCCGGGCATTCGCATCACCGGTCTCATGACGATGGCTCCTCGCGGAGATGCTCGCTGCGCACACGAGACGTTTGCCGGCCTACGCGACCTGCGCGACGAGTTGGCCGCATCCTACCCCTCGGTCGATCTTGCCGAGCTCTCCTGCGGTATGAGCGAGGACTTCGAGGCTGCTATCGAGGAAGGGTCCACGCTCATCAGGCTCGGTAGGGTCGCGTTCGATCCGTCCTTCGCGCTCGCCTAGGCGCATAGCCGCTCCTTGCACGCGGGCGCATGCGCATGTGGCCCAGCATGAGTGTGAACATTGCATTAGGAGGGGTATTTTAGGAATCGTTGCCGCATCTTGCGGGGTACAAGGGCCTAGAATAGGGCAGTTCTGGTACGATAAGCAGGTCAGGCCAACTCAGACCTGCAACCGTACACGAATCGCAGCATGCAGAGAGGTTGAGAGATGGGCTTCTTAGACGACATCAAGAGTCGGCTCCCCTTCGGCCAAGGTCAAGCTTCCTACGGCCAAGACGGCTATGACGAGGGTGACGGCTATAACGATTACTATGACGGCGATTATCAGGACGACTACCAGACCGCGGAAGATGCCTATGGTGCGCAGGGCTATAGCGGCGGTTATGCCGCGCAGCCCGCAGAGTCTTCGAACGGCATGCTCGGGCAGACCCGTCGCGGCGAGGCGGAGTCCGTCGCGGTCTACACGCGCTCAGGCCAGCTCGTGGGCGATGCGGACCGTCATGCCACCACGTACAATCCTCCCGCCCGGAGCCAGGATTCCTATCGTCCTGGGGCCTACGATACGCCCTCGAGCTATGCTGCCTCGGTGCGTGAGCACGCTGCGGCCGCCCCGGCTCCCGAAGCTGCTGCCATCGACCGGCATGCAAGTTCTATCCTGAACGCGACTCCCCAGTTGCCGGCATACGTGCTGCGCCCGGAGAGCTACGACGACGTTGAGACCGTCGTGCGTCGCGTGCGCACCAAGCAGCCCGTGGCGCTTGTCTTCGTGGGCGTGCGCACCGAGGTGGCCAAGCGCGTGCTGGACTTCAGCTATGGCTTCGCCTGCGGCCTCGGCGCCTCCGTCAAGGAGGTGGGCGACCGCGTGTTCATGGTGCTGCCCGCCGGCTGCGAGGTCAAGGATTCCGATCTGACCAAGCTCCGCGACGACGGTTTCCTCAAATAGGCGGGGGTGCTTGACGATTCCGACTTTCACCTTGAACGCCTACTCGGTCGCGCAGCTCGTCGTAACGCTCGTCGATTTCTACGAGATGCTCATCATCGTCTACATCCTGCTCTCGTGGTTCCCGATCCGCGAGGGTAGCTTGGTGCACGATATCGGCATGGTGCTTCAATCGCTTTGCGAGCCCTATCTGGGCCTCTTCCGTCGGTTTATCCCCCCGATGGGCGGCCTCGATTTCTCTCCCGTTATTGCGGTTCTTGCGTTGAATCTCGTGTCGCGGCTGGTAATAGGTATAATCGTTTAGGATGCAGTGTCTAGGCGCAAGCGGGGCAAGGTCCTGCGTGCGATGAAAAGGAGTGCTCATGGCAATCACACCCGCCGACATTCAGGCTCAGACGTTTTCCGAGGCCAAGCGCGGCTACGATCCCGCTGAGGTCGATGTCTTCCTCGAGCAGCTCGCTACCGAGGTCGACGCGATGCTTGCCAAGATCGTCGATCTCAAGAATCGCCTGACGGCGACCGAGCAGCAGCTCGCCGATGCTCAGAACCAGCTTGCGAACGCGCAGGCCCAGACGATCGCCGCGCCCGCGCCGGTGCAGCAGCCGTCGAGCATGGGCGCCTCCGAGCGTCAGATTTCCGCAGCCCTCATCGCTGCTCAGCAGACGGCGGACGCCATCGTTGCCGAGGCTCAGCAGAATGCCGACCACATCTGCAACGAGGCCGATGCCAAGGCACGCGACGTCATCCGCCAGGCCCTGCAGGAGAAGCAGGAGGAGCTGAAGGAGATCGATCGTCTTAAGGCTTCCCGCGAGGAGTTCAAGGAGGAGTACCTGAAGCTGCTCCAGCACTTCATGGACGATGCTCAGAACTCCTTCCCACCCGAGCTCATGGCTTCTTCGCTGCCCGTTGGCTCCGCTGCTGCTGCCGCTCCGGCGCTTCAGTCTGCCCCGGTGGTTACCCCGGCTCCCGAGCCCGCGCCCGTCACCCCGGTCGCCGATCCCTTCGCCCCGCTCGACAACTTCGGCGTGGACGATCTGGACTAGCATATGCTTCAACTTGCGAGGTAAGCGCTTCGCAGACGAAAGGCACCGCCCATCGGACGGTGCCTTTTTTCATGTCGCGGGGCGCGAGCGTTCCATGTCGTGGCTAGGGGCGCTTGCCTGCCAAAAGGGATGCACGTTCGATTGCGCCCTTCCCGCTCCCTTTGGGCATAATGGAACCAATGGCATTGCATGAAGAACGACGGCGAAGGGATGCGTATGGGCAGGTCTGGCGGCAGGTCGGGAGGCGGTGGCCGCAGCGGAGGGTTCTCCGGCGGAGGCAGGTCGTCGGGAGGCTTCTCCGGGGGAGGCGGTCACGGCAGGAGCGGTCGTTCGGGCGGCCCTCACTTCGGCGGATTCGGGGGCGGTTTCGGCGCACCGCGTTGGCATGGCCCGCACTCTTACGGTGGCGGTAGCTTCTGGCCGTTCATGGCCGGCTACGGAATGGGGCGCGGTTCCGGGGGCTCCGGGAGGGGCTCTGGCGGGGATTCGGGTGGCCCGGGATGCGGTTGCGCTTCGATCATCGTGGCGGCGCTCGCAGCCGTCGTGCTCATGGCGCTACTCGGTACCGTTGCGACTCGCTTGACATCGTGCACGTCTACCGCCATGAGCGCAGACATCTCCGCATCAACGGTTGATCGCGAGGCGCTGCCCGCAAGCGCGGTTACCACCCAGCTTACTCAGCATTATCGGGATGAAGATGGGGGCTGGATCTATAGTTCGGGTACGATCGAGCGCGGGCTTGACGCCTTCCAGGATGAGACGGGCGTGCAGCCGTTCGTGTGGATCCTTCCCAATGGGAGCGAGACCTCGACCGAGGCGCTCTCTCAGCGCGCCGATGAGCTGTACGACGAGGTCTTCGACGACGAAGCGGGCTTCCTCCTCGTGTTCTGCGACGACGGCAGCGGGTCATTCAATTGCGGCTATACGGTTGGCAGCCAAGCCAAGACCGTGATGGATGACGAAGCGATCGGGATTCTCGCCGATTATCTCGACAGGTACTACCAAGACTATTCGATATCCGAAGACGAGATCTTCGCGCGGGCTTTCGAAGACACGGGAGCGCGCATCATGAGCCGCACGACATCGCCTATGGTGTACGTTGCCGTTTGCGCAGCGGTGGTCATCGTGGCCGGGCTCGTGTTCTTTGGGGTGAAGAACTACCGCGCTTCGAAGGAACGGGAAGCCAAGCGCATGGAAGAGGTGCTCAACACACCGCTCGAGACGTTCGGCGATCAGGACCTCGAAGATTTGGAGAAGAAGTACCAGGACCCGAAAGACTGAGACGGCGCGTGATGCTGTGCCCGCTCTGGGGGTAGAAGGTACAAGACGGCGTCCATGGGCGCCGAAGCGCCGGGGTGGGCCCGGCGAAGAGTCAAAGGAGTGCACATGGGCATGCTCGACCGCTTTACCGATATCATCAAGGCAAATGTGAACGATTTGCTCGACCGAGCTGAGGATCCATCCAAGATGGTCGACCAGTACCTCCGCGACCTCACCGAGTCGCTTGCCGAGGTCAAGCAGGAGACTGCGGGCGTCATGGCGGAGGAGGCGCGCACCGAGCGGCAGGTCAAGGAGAACGAGGCCGACATCTCGAAGTACGACGGCCTCGCTCGCGCGGCGCTCGAGGCGGGCAATGAAGACGATGCTCGAACGTTCTTGGCAAAGAAGCAGCAGCTCGTAACGAAGGGCGAGGGGCTGCGCGCTGCCGCGGAGGCCGCGCGCGAGAATGCAACCAAGATGCGCGAGATGCATGACAAACTCGTGGGGGATATCGAGCAGTTGAAGAGCCGGCGCGAGGCCATCAAGGCGAAGGTCGCCGTGGCGAAGACCCAGGACAAGGTCAACAAGATGTCCTCCGCAGGCGACCGCGCGGCCGGTGCCATGAGCGCGTTCGACCGCATGGAGGCGAAGGCCGATGAGATGCTCGACCGCTCCAACGCCATGAGCGAGCTCTCTTCGGAGCCGGCGGACGCTGCCGCCGAGCTGGAGAAGAAGTATGCCGATTCCGCATCGACGGCAGCCGTTGACGCGGAGCTCGCCCGCCTTAAGGAAGAGATGGGGCTCTAGGCCCACCGGCAGGGGGACGGAGTGCCGGCGGTTTCCTCCGGCCCCCTGCCAGCCTTCGACTGCGCTAGCGCGTCACGTCGCAGAATTGCTCCAGGGAGATGCAACGGGCTTCTCGCTTCTCGGGTTCGGCGATTTCGTCCGCTGGGTAGCCCATGGTGAGCATCGATACTGGCTCGACCCCTTCGGGAAGGCCGAACTCCTGGCGTGCGATCTCAGGATCGAATATGCAAACCCAGCAGGTTCCCAAGCCGAGCTCGGTCGCCTGCATCATCATCTCGTCGACCACGATCGAGGTGTCGATGAGCGACGAGTTCATGCCGTCGTTCCTGCGTACCCAGGCATCTTCGGTGCGCGCGCAGGCGAGGATGACCACGGGCGCACCGAAGACGCTGCCGTCTTTGGCGAACCTGTGAGCTGCGTGCGCTGCCTTCTCCTTTAGCTCGGGAGTGTCGCAAATAACGATACGGGTAGGGTGGTTGTTGTGGGCGGAAGGGGCGATGCGGCCCGCTTCCACCACTGCAGCGAGCTTCTCGGGCTCGATGGCGCGGTCCTCGTAGGAGCGGCACGAATAGCGCGCGCGGGTGAGGTCGGCGAAGGACATGGGTACCTCCTATGAACGCGTTTCCAACGGCCTCATTGTAGCGCTCGTAGCCCGGCGCGGCGGAATAGGCAAAGGAGCGTTCGGGTAGATTGAAATCGTGTGCGGGGCGCGGGTACGCCCTGAGGTTTGCCGGCGCGGCGCATCGTACGTCGGCGTAGAGAGGAGACTCCAATGGTTCAGCGCATCATGCTCAACGAGACGTCGTATCACGGATCGGGCGCAATCGCCGAGATCCCGAACGAGATTGCGGCCCGCGGCTTCAAGAAAGCCTTCGTTGCCTCCGACCCCGACCTCGTGAAGTTCGGCATCACGGCCAAGGTGACCGACCTCCTCGATGCCGCCCAGGTCCCTTATGAGGTCTACTCCGATATCAAGCCCAACCCCACGATCGAGAACGTTCAGCATGGCGTCGAGGCCTTCAAAGCTTCGGGTGCCGATTGCATCGTCGCCATCGGTGGCGGGTCGTCCATGGACACCTCGAAGGCCATCGGTATCATCATCGCCAACCCCGAGTTCGAAGACGTGCGCTCGCTCGAGGGTGTTGCTCCCACCAAGAACCCGTGCACGCCGATCATTGCCGTTCCCACCACGGCGGGTACCGCGGCCGAGGTTACGATCAACTACGTCATCACCGACGTTGAGCGCAAGCGCAAGTTCGTCTGCGTTGACCCGCATGACATGCCCGTGGTTGCCGTCGTCGATCCCGACATGATGGCCACCATGCCTGTAGGCCTTACGGCTGCGACCGGCATGGACGCGCTCACCCACGCCATCGAGGGCTATACCACGAAGGCGGCATGGGCGATGACGGACATGTTCCACCTCGAGGCCATCCGCTTGATCGCTCAGAACCTGCGCGACGCCGTGGCCGAGGCCAAGAGCGGTGAGCCGGGCAGCGGCCGCGAGGGCATGGCCCTTGCCGAGTACATCGCGGGCATGGGCTTCTCCAACGTCGGGCTTGGCATCGCGCATTCCATGGCCCATACCCTCGGCGCGGTCTACGACACGCCGCACGGTGTTGCCTGCGCCATGGCGCTGCCCATCGTGATGGAGTACAACGCTTCCGAAACGGGCGAGAAGTATCGCGAGATCGCTCGCGCTATGGGCGTTGCGGGCGTTGACGACATGTCGCAGGACGAGTACCGCGCTGCCGCTGTGGCTGCCGTGGCCAAGCTCGGGCAGGATGTGGGCATCCCCACGAAGGTGGACGGCCTCAAGGAAGAGGACCTCGACTTCCTCTCCGAGTCCGCTCATGCCGACGCATGCGCACCCGGTAATCCGCGCGATGCGAGCGTCGAGGATATCAAGAACCTCTTCCGCAAGCTGATGTAGCGCATCGTTTGGGCGGGGCCGTTGCTTTGGCAGCGGCCCCGTTTTTGTGTGGGCTGCCGCTGCCGTAGCGCGTGGTGCCGTAGCGCGTGGCTGTGCGGGTTGCCGCTGTAGCGCGTGACTGATTGAGCTGCCGCTGCTGTAACGCGTGGCCGTGCGGGCCGCCGCCGTAGCGCACAGCTCGTTTCTTGCTCCCGCGGCTGGATGGAATGCCCGTCCGGTTGTGCGCGGGTTGGGGGTGTGGGACGGCGGATTTCGCGATATTGGCGCACTCGCGCGGCGCCAAGGGCAAAACTTGCGTCAAAGGATCGAATTTTTGGAGACCTTCCGAGTACTCCCGCTAGATGCAACATGAAAACTGCTGGTAGACGCGATGGGTCTGGAGCGGATAGTTAGAAGGTATCCCAAAATCAAGTCCTTTGACGGAAGTTTTGTTCCGGTTAAGAGATCACGAGGATATTTCGAGCTGCAACGAAGGCTTCGCGCGCGCAGTTGCGCGCGGTGACTGGGCTATTCTTGCTATGCGGCAGTAAAAAAGCCGACGGGGTAGCTTGAGCCTCGAATCAGTGCCTTTTTTGGTTCTGTTGAGCAGACCATCCCGCATTGAAAGCATTTCCGCAGGAATGCAGGGGGTATAGTAATTCAGATACCGGGCTGAGTTTTTACAAAAGCGCCGATTCGAGACTCGAGCTATGGTGGTTGCAGCGCTTTGATGCGTTCGGCAGGGCATGTTTGCGTAAAGGTTGGAAGGATCATGATGGTGGAGCGGCTCATATTCTTCGACATCGACGGGACGCTCGTGCCGGATACAAGCACGGGTTCGTTTATCGCAAAGCGCTTGGGGTCTCTCGAGCAGATGGCGGCTGCCGAGCGCGCCTACGAGGAGGGGCGCATCGATAACAGCGAGGTTTGCGCGATCGATGCGGCCGCGTGGCGCGGTTACCGCCGTGCCGAGGTCGAGTCGTGGCTAGACGAGCTGCCTTTGATCGCGGGCATCCGTGAAACGGTTGACGCATGCCGCGGCGCTGGTATGGAGCCGCATCTCGCTTCGCTGGCTTGGACGGTCGTGGGGGAGTATCTTTGTCGCCGGTTTGGGTTCGCGGGGTGCTGTGGCCCGGTGCTCGAAGAGGAAGATGGTGTCTTTACCGGCCGGGTGAAGCGCGTTTTCGATGAATACGATAAGCGCGACTACGCTCTTGGGGTTTGCGCTGAGCGCGGCATCGACCCCGCGCGGTGCATCGCCGTGGGGGACAGCCGCTCGGATCTACCGCTCTTCGCTGCGGTGGGCAAAAGCATCGCTTTCAACGGGTCGTCTGCTGCGCGTGCGGCTGCCACCCGATGCGTCGACGGCCCCTCGCTTACCGCTATCTTGAAAAACCAGGACTGAGTGAGAAATCAGGACAGAGGTAATTTCGCATTCGACGGGTCGCGCTTGCCTCGTGTGGATTTGAGGCCTGCGCGCCGCAGCTTGCGTCAGATGCTACAATACCTCGCGCGAAGCGGGCCAGACGGTCGCGCGACCTGCGCTCCGGCGCAGGCGTGAGGAAAGTCCGGGCTCCACAGGGCAGGATGCTGGCTAACGGCCAGGCGGGGCAACCCGACGGAAAGTGCCGCAGAAAAGAAGACTCCCACCTGCGTGCTGACTCGGCGCGTAAAGGGATAAGCTGAAACGGTGGTGTAAGAGACCACCAGCGTCGCGGCAACGCGGCGGCTTGGTAAACCCCATCCGGAGCAAGCGCAAATAGGGGCGCTATGGGTCGGCCCGGCCTGCGCCCGGGTAGCGTGCGAGGAGCCGCACGGTGACGTGCGTGCCAAGATAAATGACCGTCCGCGACAGAACCCGGCTTATAGGCCCGCTTCGCCCTTTTGTTCTCGCGCGCTCGCGACGGCGGACGCTCCTTCCCGTCGTGCCTGTCAACGATGATACGGCGCCTATGAGGCTTACGGTCCCGATGATGCCTTTTGAGCGCGTCGCCCGCGATGAGGTGCATCCTGTGTCCATGGCGCAAGCGCTGTATCAGGGAAATGTAAAGCTAACGTAAGGTCTTTTTACATCCAGATATAAAATGCCAGCTCAAAGGCGTACTCGGCATGAAGCTCGTTTACGCGAGGCTGATAAATCTGCATAAATGCATCAAGAAACCGTTAAGAAACGGTAAAATGGCGACGTACGTGTCGGGGATGCCCGCTGGAGCGTTCCTGTGAAGCTGAATAGGGAGAACTCTGTTGGATGTCTCGCTCGCGCAATTTGTCGCGCAGGTGGTCTCGAACCCCATCTTGGCCGTTACCGTTCTGCTCACCTTGGGCGTCATTTTCGTCAATGGCTGGACCGACGCCCCCAATGCGATCGCGACGGCAGTCACGACCCGAAGCATCAATATCCGCCCCGCCATCATCATGAGCGCCGTCTTCAACTTCTTGGGCGTACTACTCATGACGATGATCAATTCGTCGGTGGCGTCGACCATCTCGAACATGGTCGATTTCGGTACGGACACGCAGATGGCCCTCGTCGCCCTGTGCGCCGCGCTCTTCTCGATCGTCGTCTACAGCGTGGGCGCCTCGATCTTTGGCATCCCCACCAGTGAGAGCCACAGCCTCATCGCGGGCCTCACCGGTGCTGCGCTTGCCGTCCAGGGCGGCCTCGACGGCGTAAACGGCCAGGAGTGGATCAAGGTCATCTACGGCTTGGTGCTCAGCCTCGCCCTCGGTTTCGCGCTGGGCTGGGGCATCTGCAAGGCGTTGACCATCATCTGCGCGAATATGGACCGGCGACGCACCAACAAGGCATTCAAGTACGCACAGATTTTCGGTGCTGCCGCCATGAGCTTCATGCACGGCGCCCAAGACGGTCAGAAATTCATCGGCGTGCTGCTGCTGGGCGTGGCCTTCTGCAATGGCCAACCCGATCTCGTGAACGCCGCCATCCCCATCTGGCTCATGATGCTCTGCAGCATCACCATGGGCGTCGGCACGAGCGTGGGCGGCGAGAAGATCATCAAGTCCGTCGGCATGGATATGGTCAAGCTCGAGACCTTCCAGGGCTTCTCGGCCGACCTCGCCGGTGCGGTGTGCATCCTGCTTTCGACCCTCACGGGCATTCCCGTTTCCACGACGCATACCAAGACGAGCGCCATCATGGGTGTCGGCGCGGTCAAGCGTCTGTCCGCCATCAACTTCTCGGTGGTGAAGGACATGATGCTCACATGGGTGTTTACGTTCCCCGGTTGCGGCCTCATCAGCTTCGTGATGGCGAAGGTTTTCATGATGGTGTTCTAGCGGCCGTTTGACGGCTGCACCCCTCGGCGCAGCCAGGGTGTTCGGTATGATCGCGCGGCTGGTTCCGCGCTGAGATCGCAAACGCGATGCACAACGAGAATCGGAGGATTCCATGGCAAGGAAAAACGACGCGTTCTACTTCGAAGCGTTCTGCGCAAGCGCGGACTATTCGTATCAGGCGGCGCAGCTGCTCTCGAAGATCATGCACAATTTCGATCCCGACCGCCTGGAAGAGGCGATCGATGAGATGCACGCTATCGAGCAGGCGGCCGACGAGCGGCGCCACGAGGTGCTCGACGCGCTGGTGACGGCGTTCGTGACGCCCATCGAGCGCGAGGACATCGCTGAGCTCAGCGAGTACCTGGACACCGTGACCGACCGTATCGAGGGCGTGCTGCATCGGCTGTACTTCAACAACATTCGCGAGATGCGCCCAGATGCGCTCGAGCTTGTGGACATCGTGGTCCGCAGCTGCGAGCTCATGCGCTCGCTCGTGGGCGAGCTCTCCCAGTTCAAGAAGTCGAAGAAGCTGCGCCAGTACGTCGTTGAGCTCAACACCATCGAGCAGGAGGCCGACGACTGCTACATGAGGTCCATGCGCAACCTGCATACGACCTGTACGGACCCGATCGTTGTCTTCACGTGGCACGAAACCTACTCGTTCCTCGAGTACTGCGTCGACTATTGCGAGCAGGTTGCCGACACGATCGACACGATCGTGATGAAGAACTCGTAAGCGCACGGTATCTTCGTTCTCTTAGCGCGCCCGCCGACGCAGCTCCTTGCTGCAGGCGGGCGCGCTCGTTGTATTCCTGATAGGATAGCCTGGAAGCGAATGGCAAGATGGCATAGGGCAGGCGAGCATGGAGAGCTATCGTACGGTGCGCGCGGGCGAGGAGGCGGTTGGCGAGGTCGTCGATCGCAAGAGCTGTTTCATCGCGCAACTCGTGCATGTGGAGTGTGAGGAAGATGCCGCGGAACACATCGCGGCGGTTCGCTCGCGTCACTTCGATGCGCGCCACAACGTGCCAGCTTGGATTCTGGCCGACGGCCGCGAGCGGGCGAGCGATGACGGCGAGCCGCAGCGCACAAGCGGCATGCCTTCCCTTGAGGTGCTGCGCGGTGCCAACCTGCGCGATGTGTGCTGCGTGACCACTCGCTATTTCGGCGGTACGCTCTTGGGCCCCGGCGGCCTGGTGCGCGCCTACGGTGCGGCGGTGCAGGCTGCGATCGATGCGGCGCGCGAGGCGGGCAAGCTGGTGGAGATGACTTCAGTCGTCTCGGTTGTCGTGACCGTCGCGTACCCCCAGTACGAGCAGGTTCTTCATATGGTCGAACAGGCGGGCGGAAAGGTTTCCGACACCGCGTATACCGACGAGGTTGCTCTTTCGATCGTGTTTAAGGCGGGGGATGAGCAGCCGTTTCTCACCGCGCTTCGTGAGCGCTTGGCCGGGCGGGAGCGCGTGGAGGTCTCGGGCCCGCGGTTCGATGAGTTTTAAGCGGCGTTTATGCGGCGTTTTCCGGAGCGCTTTGGCGCGCGATGATCTCGGCCGTGATCTTCACCGCGTCCTCGATGCATCCCGGGCAGCTGCGGAGCGGTCCGTGCTCGCATCCCGCACCCTTCAACTCACAGCAGATGGTGGAGCCGTTTTTTGCGCCGAAGCGCTCGACGAGCTCCCGGGTTAGTTCGTAGGTGCGCTTCTTCGTGGTTCCAGAAAGCGCCGTGCCCCCGCTGCTCACCTGGCCGAGCGCCATGACGCCGCCCGAGATGGCGCCGCAGGTCTCCGTATGGCCTCCCATGCCGCCGCCGAACCCCTCGGAAAGCACGTAGCAGGCTTCCGTGTCCGCGCCGATCTCTGGGGCGAGCGCGCATGCGACCGCCTGGGCGCAGTTGTAGCCGAGCTCGGCGCGCAGTGCGACCGCGCGGGCAGCGAGCTCGTCAGACAGGGTTGTGAGGTCGCAGGAAGGCATGGGGTTCCTTTCTCTCGGGCGCCTGCGAGCGTTCGCTGCTGGGTGCGAGCGTGCGGAGTCGGGCGCTGGCTTTCGCCCTCATGATAGCGCTGCCCCGCCGGAGCGCGCCTGCTGACTCTCTGTAAAAACTAGATGCAGGCATACGCGGGAGCGCGAAGGCGAGTAAGCTTATGAACGTATGCGCGGCGCCCAGCGGCGTTTCGCGCCCATCGAAACGAACGTGCAAAGGAGCTTCATATGGCAGAGCATCTCGGCACCACCTGCGTCCAGGGCGGCTATCGTCCCGGTGATGCGGAACCGCGCCAGGTCCCCATCTATCAGTCGACGACATGGAAATACGATACGTCCGAGCACATGGGGCGGCTCTTCGACCTCGACGAGTCGGGCTATTTCTACACGCGCCTGCAAAACCCCACGAACGACGCCGTGGCGGCGAAGATCTGCGAGCTCGAGGGCGGTACCGCCGCCATGCTTACGAGCTCCGGCCAGGCTGCCAACTTCTTTGCGCTCTTCAACATCGTCGGTGCGGGCGACCATGTGGTGGCAAGCTCCGCCATCTATGGAGGCACGTACAACCTTATCGCCCACACCATGGGGCGCATGGGCATCGAGAGCACGTTCGTCTCGCCCGATTGCACCGATGAGGAGCTCGAGGCGGCGTTCCGTCCCAACACGAAGGCGGTGTTCGGGGAGACCGTTGCCAACCCTGCGCTCGACGTGCTCGATATCGAGCGCTTCGCTTCGGCCGCCCATGCCCATGGCGTGCCGCTCATCGTGGACAACACCTTCCCGACGCCCGTGCTCTGCCGCCCCTTCGAGTGGGGGGCCGATATCGTGACGCACTCCACCACCAAATACATGGACGGTCACGGAGCTGCGGTGGGCGGTGCCATCGTGGACTCCGGCAACTTTGACTGGGAGGCGCATGCGGACAAGTTCCCCGACCTCACCACGCCGGATGAGACGTATCACGGGGTCGTCTACACCCAGAAGTTCGGCCAGGGCGCGGCCTACATCACGAAGGCGACCTCCCAGCTCATGCGCGACCTGGGCTGCATCCAGAGCCCGCAGAACGCCTTCTTGCTCAACCTCGGCCTCGAGAGCCTGCACGTTCGCATGCCGCAGCATGTGAAGAACGGCCAGGCCATGGCGGAGTTCCTGCATGATCATCCCAAGGTTCGCTTTGTGAAGTATCCGGGCCTCCCCGACGACCCGTGGCATGAGCTCGCCCAGAAATATCTGCCGAATGGCTGCTGCGGTGTGGTGAGCTTCGGCTTTACCGGTGGCCGAGCGGCGGCGGAGCAGTTCATGAAGAGCCTCCATGTGGCGCAGATTGCGACGCACGTGGCCGATGCCCGCACCTGCGTGCTGCACCCAGCCAACGCCACCCATCGCCAGATGACGGATGAGGAGCTCGTCGCTGCGGGCATCGCACCCGATATGGTGCGCCTATCTTGCGGCATCGAGGATACCGACGACCTGATCGCCGATGTGGCCCAGGCCCTTGACGCGCTGCAGTAGCGCCGCTTGATACTTGGGGAAGGGGGCGCGGTGCGCACGGAGACGTTGACCTATCCGAGTGCAGATGGGTGCTCGACCGTTCGGGCGCTTGTCTGGGCGCCCGCGTTTTCCGGCAGCGCCGCGCCGCGAGGCGTGGTGCAGCTCGTGCACGGCATGTCCGAGCACGCCGAGCGCTATGCGCCCTTTGCCGAGGCGCTCTGCGCGGCGGGATACCTCGTCTGCGCGAACGACCATGTGGGTCATGGGCGCACCGCCACCGCTTGCGACCTCGGCCACATTCCGCTCGCAGACGGCGTGGACATCCTGCTTGCCGATGTCCACGCCCTGCGTAGCCGCGTCATCGGGCGCCTGCATGCGCAGGGCGTTTCTGCCCGCATTCCGTACATCCTCTTTGGCCACTCGCTCGGGAGCTTTATCGTTCGCGTGTACCTCACCCAGCACGCGGAGGGCGTCTCTGCGGCCGTCATCTGTGGAACGGGCCAGCAGCCGCCGGCGCTCGCCCGGGCGGGCAACGCGCTCTGCCGTGTGCTTGCGCGCCTGCGGGGCGAGCATTTCAGAAGCCGCCTTATCCACGAGCTCGTGGTGGGTGCATATGGCCGAGCGATCAAGGGCGCCCGTACGCCGTATGACTGGCTCTCGACCTATCCTGCGGTGGTCGAGGCGTACCGGCGCGACCCGCTCTGCGGCCAGATGTTTACCGTGGGCGGCTACGCGGCGGTGACGGAGCTTGCCGCAACATCGCAGCAGCGCAACCTTGCTCGTATGATTCCGCATGAGTTGCCGCTCCTTTTCATCGCGGGCTCAAACGATCCGGTGGGGGATTGCGGGCGCGGCGTGCGCGCGGCCGTAAAGCAGTACCGCGATCTTGGCATGGTTCATGTGGATGAGATGATCTACCAGGGCATGCGCCATGAGGTTCTCAACGAGCCCGGCCGCGCGCAGGTCTATCGCGACGTGCTCGCGTGGTTCGATGCCGTGCTGGGCAATGCCGACGGCTCGCGATGATCTCCGAGCGCGCATCGGTGCGACCGGCGCTGGGGTCTGCCTCGCGCACGAGGTGGAATGATCCCCGAGCGCGCATCGGTGCGCGATAGGCCACCTACGCGTGTTCGCCGCCTCGCGTGCGGCATGCGGTAGGATGGATGTACTCGAACGTACCAAGGGCAAGGAGGCGCCATGAAGGAGCTGGAGGAGCGTATTCGCCGCGACGGCATCATCAAGGATGGTGATGTTCTCAAGGTTGATGCGTTCTTGAACCACCAATGCGATGTCGAGCTCTTCGACGCCATGGGCGCCGAGTGGGCACAGCGCTTCATGGGGGTTCCTGTAAACAAGATCTTGACCATCGAGGCTTCGGGTATCGGCATCGCGTGCGTTGCGGCACGCCACTTTGGGAGCGTGCCGGTGGTGTTCGCCAAGAAGGCGCAGTCAATCAATCTTGATGGCGAGCAGTACGCAACATCGATCTACTCCTTCACCAAGCAGCGCGAGTTTCCCGTTATCGTGGGGAAGCGCTTCCTCGGGCCCAAGGACCGTGTGCTCATTCTCGATGACTTTCTTGCCAACGGCAAAGCGCTCGAGGGCCTGCTTGAAATCTGCGAGCTCGCAGGGGCCCAGGTGCAGGGCATTGGCATCGCGATCGAGAAGGCGTTTCAGGGCGGGGGAGACCGCCTACGCGCCCGCGGCTACCGTGTCGAATCGCTCGCGCGTGGGGTCGATGGATGCCGGTGCCGGAACGATAGAGTTCCTTCCCGCATAAGATGGCATTCTTGGCACGTTGATCGCGGAGGGTGCCGCCTAGAGCGGCCGCAGCACCGTGAGCTCTCCGGGGAGAAGGTCGACCGTCATGCTGCGAGCGCGTATGCGTTCCCCGTCGGCTTGGATGGGGTAGTCGTCGCGCTCGAATGCGAGTTCGAGATGCCGGGCAGTGGCGGTGTGGATGAGGGGAGAGCTCAGGTGGTGGCCGTTCTTCGCGCGCAGAAGCAGGGCGAGTGCATGCGCGCGGGTGGCCTTGCCGCTGGCGTAGCAAAGATCGAAGCGTCCGTCTGTAGGATCTGCCTCAGGGCAGATGAGGAAGCCCGAGCCATAGGTGGGCCCTAGCTGTATGGCCATGAGGAACGTGCATAGCTCCTGGGCTGCTCCTCCGTCGATGGACACGCGGGCGGGGTAGGACTTGAAGGAACGAAGGAAAACGCCCGCGCCGCTCATGAGGTAGAGCGGCGCCCCGGTGAGCGCCACCGTGGCTCGCAGGTCGACGGTACCGATCGCGACCGCCGCGTCGAGTCCGAAAGAGAGCGTTTGGACGAAGTATTCGGTCACCGTATCGTTGGCGGTGCCTGTGATTTCTCCCGCAGGTAGGATGTCCGACGGTATGGGCGCTGGGGAGCTTTCGGCTGGGTTGGGGGTGCAATGCTGCCCTGCTTGCCCGCAGCCCTGGGGCTCGGCGCCTTCATTTCCCGTTGCCGGAATGTAGGTTACGCGTCCCACGTCGAGGGAGATGCGCTCGCATGTGAGAAGGCGAGCGAAATCCTTTCCGCCATAATCGTCGAGGCCGAGCGTTCGCGCGAAATCGTTGCCCGAGCCCACGGGCACCACGCCAAGCGCGGGCCGATGCTCCGCGCCGATGCGCATGATGCCGTTTGCGACCTCGTGCACCACGCCGTCACCGCCGAGAGCGAGCACCGAGTCGTAGCCCCGTGCCGCCTCAGCAAGCTCGACGGCATGGCCCATGTGCTCGGTATACACGAGCTCGAACGAGGCACTGTCGTGGTGATAGAGTGCGAGGAAACGCTGCAGCTGGCCAGCGATGCGCTTTCCCGCGCCAGATTGCGCGACGGGGTTGGCGATGATGAGCGTGCGGCCGAGCGCCGCTCCCGGCGCGTTCCGACGGTTGCTGTCGTGTTCGCTCATGGTGCTCCTTAGCCGCGCGGTAGGCGGTCTCGGGGTTGGTTGCATTCACAGTATACGTCCGAGCGACTCATGTACACCGCGTGCGTTCCTTGGGGTAGCGCGAACTGGGCGTTGCCCAGATGAAGAGAAACCTCTATAATGCTTGCTCTGGACGTCGGGACGTGGCGCAGTCTGGTAGCGCGCGTGCTTTGGGAGCACGATGCCGCAGGTTCGAATCCTGTCGTCCCGACCATATCGCGGGCGTAGTTCAATGGTAGAACCCCAGCCTTCCAAGCTGATGACGCGGGTTCGATTCCCGTCGCCCGCTCCAGCAATCGTTCGAGCCCGGCATCTTTTTGGTGCCGGCCTCGTTTTTTCGTCGCCTTCGTGGATTCTTGATGAACGGCGTGCGGCCTTTGTTTCCTGCTTTGCTTTCGTTGCTGTACGAAAAGTAGAAGGGCGCCCGGTTCGTGTCGGTGCTGAGCGTGTTGCGGACACGTTACGATTCAGCGCATTGACCGTACGGCAACCCGGTTGAAGTACAATTCCTGCGGCCACAACGTTGCCGTTGCTTCCAACGGTAGCGAGGGAAACACATCGATAGGAGAATCGCATGAGCTATACCCAGCGTGTGATCGACGAGCTGCGCGAGCGCTATGCCGACCAGCCCGAGTTTCTGCAGGCTGCGATCGAGGTGCTCGAGACCATCGAGCCTGCCGTCGAGGCGCATCCCGAGTTCGAGGAGGCGAGCCTGCTTGACCGCTTGGTCGAGCCCGAGCGCGTCATCATGTTCCGCGTACCGTGGGTCGATGATGCGGGCAAGGTGCAGGTCAACCGCGGCTATCGCGTCGAGTTCAGCTCTGCGATCGGGCCCTACAAGGGCGGTCTGCGCTTCAACCCAACGGTGACCGTCGGCATGCTTAAATTCCTGGGCTTCGAGCAGATTTTCAAGAACGCGCTCACCACGCTGCCCATGGGTGGCGGCAAGGGCGGTTCGGATTTCGACCCCAAGGGTAAATCCAACCGCGAGATCATGGCGTTCTGCCAGTCCTTCATGACCGAGCTTTTCCGCCACATCGGTCCCAACACCGACGTTCCTGCTGGCGACCTTGGCGTGGGCGGTCGCGAGATCGGTTACCTGTTCGGGCAGTACAAGCGCCTTCGCAACGAGTGGTCGGGCGTGCTGACCGGCAAGGGTCTGACGTTCGGCGGCTCGCTCGCGCGCACCGAGGCCACGGGTTACGGCCTGGTCTACTTCGTGGATGAGTATCTGAAGAGCCAGGGCGATTCGTTTGAGGGCAAGAGCGTTGTCGTTCATGGTTCTGGCAACGTCGCCATCTATGCAATCCAGAAGGTCGCCCAGCTTGGTGGCAAGACCATTGCATGCTCCGATACCAAGGGTTGGGTCGAGGATCCCGAGGGCATCGACTACAAGGTGCTTGAAGACATCTACAACGCCAAGCGTTCCGGCCATGATCAGGGCGTGAGCCTTGCCATGTACGTCGACCAGCGTCCTGGTGCCACCTGGCACGAGGGAGAAGGTCGCGGCGTATGGCAGCTTCCGTGCGACGTCGCTCTGCCGTGCGCTCGCGAGAACACCCTGACGCTCGAGGACGCTCAGGCGCTCGCGGCGAATGGCTGCAAGGTTGTGGGCGAGGGCGCCAACATGCCCACCACGCCGGATGCGACCATCTACCTCATGGAGCACGGCGTTGCCTTCATGCCCGGTAAGGCGGCGAACGCCGGCGGCGTGCTCGTGTCTGGCCTCGAGATGAGCCAGAACGCAGAGCATCTTTCCTGGACGTTCGACGAGGTCGATGGCAAGCTCGAGGAGCTCATGCGCGGTATGTTCCACAACGTGGACGACACGGCACGTGAATACGGCCATGAGGGCAACTTCGTGATGGGTGCCAACATCGCCGGCTTCATGAAGGTTGCCGATGCCATGATGGCCCAGGGCGTGTGCTAAAGGCCTAGGTTTTCGACACGCTTTTCGTCTCGGCTGGCACCTCGAAAGGGGTGCCAGCCTTTTTCTTCGGCACCTCGCATCCGGGGAGGCAAAGCGAGCAGCGGTTATGACGGACATGCCCCAATCTGGGCCTCGCGTCGTATAATGGGCCATGCGTTCGCTCGTTTGCCTGCTCCGATCGCGCTCGGTTCGGCACAGAGGAAGGTAGCTATGCGAAAAGATATCGCCTCGATCGTTATCGGAGTTGCCGCGATGGCCGTCTCCTTTTGCCCGTTCATTCCGATCCAGCTCATCGGTGCCGTTGCCGCCGTTGTCGGATTCCGGCTCGCGCGGGAGGCGCGGCGAGAGGACTATCGGCGCGACCTGACGTGCTCCATCGGAACGGTGGCGTCCATCGCCGGAGTGGTCCTGTGCCTTCTTACGCCCGTCGTCTATCTCGTTGGGCAAATCATCTTGCTTGCCGCGGGCTAAGGGCGCTATAGTAATTAGCGGCGACAAACATACGCGTTCGAAAGCTCGAACCGCTTCGACGTTGTAACCGGCGGCACGCTCAGGCCGCCCTGTCTCGTTTTCGAGGGAGCGTATGTCGTCATCATCGAAGAAATCCATTGCCGCACCGAAATCCATGACCGCATCGAATGCGCCCGCCGCACGCGGCAAGGCGGCGCCCACGAAGTCGCCCGCGCGGCCCGCGCGCGATTCCTCGTTCGAATCCCGGCTCGCGCGCCACCATGATGAGCTTCGCTGGCTCTACATGGAGCTTTACGACAACGGCGACATGTTCGCTGAGCTCATCGACCGTATGCGACGCTTCTCGGACGAGCGCTCAGAAGCGCTCCGGAAGCTCGATATCGCGCGCGAACAGGAGGGCGCGTGGTATCGGAGCCAGGACATGCTCGGCATGCAGATGTATATCGACAACTTCGCCGGCACCATCAAGGGCGTCGAGGAAAAGCTTCCCTATCTCGAGCGCTGTCATGTGAACTACATCCACCTCATGCCGTTCCTCGATACCCCGTCCGACAAAAGCCGTTCCGATGGCGGCTATGCGGTAAAGGATTTCCGCCGCGTGCAGCCGGGGCTCGGCACGATGGACGAGCTCGCGCACCTCGCCTCCGCCTGTCATGAGCGGGGCATGAGCCTGTGCATGGACTTCGTGATGAACCATACGTCCGAAGAGCACGAATGGGCCCGCCGCGCGCGGGCGGGCGAGGGCGAGTACATGAGCAGGTACTTCTTCGAATCCAATCAAGAGGTGATTGACCAGTACTCTCGCGATGTGCCGCAGGTGTTCCCCACCACGGCGCCGGGTCACTGGACCTATCTGCCTGAGCTCGGGCAATGCGTCATGACGCAGTTCTACCCGTACCAATGGGACCTCAACTACAGGAACCCCCGCGTCTTCAACGAGATGATGTACAACTTCCTGTATCTGGCGAATCAGGGCATCGATATCATGCGCCTCGATGCGGTTCCCTATATCTGGAAGCAGCTTGGCACCAACTGCCGCAACCTTCCGCAGGTCCATACGCTCGTGCGCATGATGCGTATGATCGGAGAGGTCGTGTGCCCCGGGGTTGCGTTGTTGGGCGAGGTCGTGATGGCTCCTGTCGAGGTTGTTCCGTACTTCGGTACCGTTGAAAAGCCTGAGTGCCACATGCTGTACAACGTGACGACCATGGCGACTACCTGGCATACCGTAGCCACAGAAGATACGCGCCTCCTGCGCCAGCAGCTCGATGCGGTCTGCACCCTGCCCAAGGAGTACACCTTCCTTAACTACCTGCGCTGTCACGACGACATAGGGTGGGGCCTCGATTACCAGACGCTTAGAGGTTGGGGCCAAGAGGAGGTGCCGCATAAGCGGTACCTGAACGACTACTTCTTGGGCAACATCCCCGGAAGCCCGAGCCGTGGGGCACTCTACAACGCCGATCCGGTTACGGGGGACGCGCGCTTCTGCGCCACGACGGCTTCCATGTGCGGCATCGAGGCCGCGGGCTTCGAGGGCAATGCCGAGGCTATGGAGGTTGCCGTGCGCAAGGACCTCATGCTCCATGCCTATATGTTCACGCAATCGGGTTTGCCGATCATCTACAGCGGAGACGAGGTCGGCCAGGTCAACGACTATGCTTATCGGGACGATCCCGAGAAAGCGGATGATTCGCGCTATATCCATCGCGGACAGTTTTCGTGGGAGCTGGTTGCGAACATCGAGCAGGCGGGAACGGTTCAGAGCCAAATCTTCGCCGGGCTCGACGAGCTCGAACGCATCCGGCGCGAGGACCCCGTCTTCGGGTCTGAGGCAGCATGGTATCCGAAGGACTATAGCGATCCGGCGGTACTTTGGATTGTGCGCGAGTGCGGCGAGGAAACGCTCCATGCCGTGTTCAACTTCAGTGGTGCGAGCAAGACCATCTGGATGCCCGAGCGCGCGCGGTATAGGAACCTCATATCCGGCGAACAGGCGGAACTCGAGACATTCGAGCTTCCCGCCTGGGGGTTTGCCTGGTACGAGCGCCAGTAGGCAGCACGCAGCGGGGGCGAGAGGTCTTCTCTCGCCCCGCCATGTGAAATCAGGACAGAGGGAATTTTGCAAATCAGGACAGAGGGAATTACACCTTAGCGAACGGTGTGCTGCTGGCGCCAGGTGCGCGGGGATGTGCCGTAGGTGTTGCGGAACGCCCGCGAGAAGTGCAGCTGGTTCGGATAGCCCACAGAGCGCCCGACCTCTCCGATGGAAAGCGATGAGAGCTTAAGGAGCTCGCATGCTTTTTCCATGCGGTATCCGATGAGGAACTGCTGCGGCGACACGCCCATGCCCTCTTTGAAGACCTTGCCGAAGTAGCTTCGATTGAGCCCGATATACCGGGCGATGTCTTCGATACTCACATCTGACTGGTAGTTCTTCTCGATAAAGGAAAGAGCGCTGTCGATATAGAAGCCATGCAACTTGGTGGTTTGAGGGATGCGATGCGACTCTGCGGACCGCAAGAATGCGTCGAAGAAGAGGTATGTGTACCCCACGAGATATAGGGGCGAGTCGTTTCTGTGCTCGAGTATGCGCCTCATGGCGCCGAGCATCTCGTCGCGAGCCGCTGGGTCGGCCATTCGATAGATGGGGCCCGTAGGGGAGAACCCGATGTGGTCGAGCGAAGCTTTTACATGCGAGCCGTCAAATTCAATCCAGATGTATTCCCAAGGGTCGATGAGGTCGGCAACGTAGGTCGTGGTCTGCCCGGGAAAGATAAGGAACCCTTCACCGGCTTTGATGTCATAGAATGCCTGGCTCCCCGATTCGTTGATTGCGGTAAGCGAGCCGGATCCTTGGATGATGTAATGAAAGAGATAGTGACTCCGGCGCGCGGGACCGAAGGCGTGGCCGGGTTCGCATACTTCGCGTCCGTACTGATACGGGACGAGATCGGTAAAAATACCGCCTTCAAACGTCGAGAACTCGACTTCATGTGCTCTCACGGTCTCGCCTCCTGGCTCACGGTCTTGCTTAGTAACATATCATAATGCTATACAGTGCGTATTATGATATATAATATCGCAATATAAACTGTTCTTTGGTATACGGACTTATATTGAGATACTCCGTCCCCATCATAGACGGTTTTATCTCGATAGGATAGATAACCTGCGGCAATTCTTTGCGCCAAATCTTTCTGCTATGCCGTTCACGTAATAATAGCTACCACTTAACGAAAACTTAGCATATTGTCAACAATTATTTAGTGCGATATACCTGCGCGAACAATAAGATTGTATACAAATATACCTAAATACATGGACTTCCTAGCAAAAAGATATTTTTTTACCATGCTGCATGGAACGCTTTGTCTGTCGCCATGTACAAAGCAAGGACTTGCGATGGAAGGGGTCGCTCGATGGCTGGACTTTCGCTCGAACACATTGGCAAGACGTACCCAAATGGCTTTGAGGGGGTGAAGGACTTCAATCTCGAGATCGAGGACAAGGAGTTTATCATCTTCGTCGGTCCGTCGGGCTGCGGCAAATCCACGACGCTGCGCATGATTGCCGGCCTGGAAGACATCACCTCCGGCACGCTGAAGATTGATGGCAGGGTCGTGAACGACGTTGAGCCGGCCGACCGAGACATCGCCATGGTCTTCCAGACCTACGCGCTTTACCCGCATATGACGGTCTACGACAACATGGCGTTCCCGTTGAAGCTCCGCAAGGTCCCGCAGGCCGACATCGACAAGGCCGTGCACGAGGCCGCGCGCATCCTTGACCTCGAGAAGCTTCTCGACCGCAAGCCGTCTGCGCTTTCCGGCGGCCAGCGCCAGCGCGTCGCCATGGGCCGCGCCATCGTGCGTCGCCCCAAGGTTTACCTCATGGACGAGCCGCTCTCCAACCTCGATGCGAAGCTCCGCGTGCAGATGCGCGCCGAGATCTCGAAGCTGCATGATCGCCTGGGCGCCACCATCATCTACGTCACGCACGACCAGACCGAGGCCATGACGCTCGGCACCCGCATCGTCGTGATGAAGGACGGCGTGATGCAACAGGTCGACACCCCGTCCAAGCTGTATAGCGAGCCCTGCAACCTGTTCGTGGCCGGCTTCATCGGGTCGCCCCAGATGAACTTCATCGATGCCACGGTGGTCGAGAAGGACGGCGCGGTGGCCCTTGCCTTTGGATCGAACGCTGTCACCCTGCCCGATGCCAAGGCAGCCGCGCTCAAGCCGTATGTGGGCAAGGTCGTCGTCATGGGCATCCGTCCGGAGGATGTGGTGGAGGAGCACGAGTATGCCGAGGGCAAGGCGCTCTCCGAGCAGATCGATGCGACGGTGACCGTCTACGAGCTCCTGGGCTCCGAGGCCATGATCTACGGCGATGTGGACGGCGGCCAGGTGTCCGCGCACATCTCTGCGACCAACCCCGTTCGCACCGGTAGCCGCATCAAGGTCGCCTTCGATGTCGATAAGCTGCACGTGTTCGACAAGGACACCGAGCTCGCCATCGTTCACTAGCATTCAGGAGGAGGGCAAAGCATGCTTACCAAGCCAATTTCGCGCCGCTCGCTCCTGGGGCTCTCGGCTGCGGGGGCGGCGTCGCTCATGCTCGGCGGCTGTTCCGAGACGCGCTCGGACGGCAAGACCGAGGTTGAATTCGTCTCGTACAAGCGCGAGGCGGTCAGCATCTTCGAGGCGCTCATGGCGGAGTTCAACGAGTCGAACGACCATATCTATCTCAACTTCACCAGCCCCAACGATGCCGTGACCATCATGAAGACGCGCTTCGTGCGCGAGGACTACCCCGACGTGGTGGCCATCGGCGGCGACGCCTCGTACGCCGACTTCGTGGACTCGAACATCCTGGCCGACATGACCGAGTATCCGGGCATGGCGCAGGTGCAGCAGGCCTATCAGGACATCATGAAGAGCGTCACCTACGTTCCCATGGACGGCATCTACGGCGTGCCCTACATCGCCAACGCCGCGGGCATGCTCTACAACAAGGACATGTTCGCCGAGAAAGGCTGGGACATCCCCGAGACCTGGGACGAGTTCATCGCGCTGTGCGAAGAGATCAAGGCGGAGGGCGAGGTGCTGCCGCTGTATCTCGGATTCCTCGATACGTGGACCATCCTCTCGCCGTGGAACTCCATCTTGGTCGACCTGGTGCCGCAAGACCATATCCGCAAGGTGAACGCTGGCGAGGCGAAGTTCGCCGACTACTATCGCGAGCCCGCTGAGAAGCTCTACCAGCTGCTGCAGTATGGTGAGGAAGGCCCGTTCGCCTACAGCTATGAGGACGCCTGCACCGCGTTCGCGCGCGGCCAGAGCGCCATGTTCCCCTGCGGCTCGTTCGCGGTGCCGCAGATTCTCTCGGCCAACCCCGACATGAACGTGGGCCTCTTCGCCATGCCCGCCGCCGACGATCCCGAGGACCGTCTCGTCGTTTCCGGCGTGGACCTATGCTGGAACATGACGGTGGCGAACGAGGATCACCGCGAGCTGGTCTATGAGGTCATCGACTTCTTGAACGAGCCCGACAACCTCCAGACCTATTGCGACGACCAGAAGGCCATCCCCTGCATCGAGGGCGATTTCACACTTGACCCGCTCTTCGACGACATCCAGGAGTTCCTCGATGCGGGCAAGGTCATCGACTATCCCGACCACTCGTATCCCTCCGGCATGGCGTGCGACGCACGGCTCCAGGCCTTCCTCATGGACGGCGACGTGGACGCGTTCCTGGAGAACTGGGACTCGCTGTGGCAGCGCTACAACAAGACGGTCATCCGCAAGGTGCAGGAAGCCGCGCAGGAGTAAGGGGGTATACACATGGCTCAAACCGCAAAGGCCAAGATCGGGTCGGCGCGCAATCGCACGTTCATGGCGATTCTCATCCCCGTCTTGGTGATCTTCGTTCTCTTCAATACGATCCCGCTCATCACGGGCTTCTTCTACAGCTTCACGGACTCCAAGGGCTATGGCTCGTTCAGCATCGTGGGCATCCAGAACTACATCGACCTGTTCACCGATACGCGCGTGCTCAACTCGTATCTCTTCACGTTCAAGGTCGCTATCGTGGCCACGATCCTCACGAACGTGATCAGCCTGACGCTCGCGATAGGCCTCTCGAGCAAGATCAAGTTCAAGAGCGCGCTCCGCGGCGTGTACTTCGTGCCCCGCATTCTCGGTGGCTTGGTCGTGGGCTACGTCTTCAGCTACTTCTTCACATACATCCTGCCGGCCCTCACCGGTACCACGTCGATGCTCGCGAGCACCGAGTGGGCCTGGGTCGCGATCGTGGTCGTGCTGGTGTGGCAGGCGTGCGCGCAGACCACGATCATCTACATCACCGGCCTCTCCTCAGTGCCCGAAGACGTGTACGAGGCGGGCGCGCTTGACGGCGCGACCGGCTGGGATAAGTTCCGCTACATCACGTTCCCGCTCATCATGCCCTCCATCACCACCAACATGGTGCTCGTCATGAAGGACATGCTCATGGTGTTCGACCAGATCGTGTCCATGACCTCCGGCGGCCCGGCGCAGTCCACCGAGTCCATCTCGTACCTTATCTACCAGAACGGTCTCAACAACAGCCAGTTCGGGTTCCAGTGCGCCAACGCGGTGATCTTCTTCATCCTCATCGCTGTGGTCTCGATCCTGCAGACCAAGTTCTTGAACAGTAAGGAGGAGCAGCTCTAATGGCAAAGGCAAAAGTCAAGGAGCGGGTCAACTGGCCTGTGACCATCCTGCTCATCGTGGGTCTCATCACCATCGTCTTCCCGCTGTACATGGCGGTCGTCATCGCGTTCAAGGACCCGTCCGAGATGACCAACGACATCGCGGGCATCCTGTCGCTGCCGAGCACGTGGAGCCTCGACAACTTCATCGAGGCCATGCGGGTCACCGACTTCTTCCGGTCGTTCATGAACTCGCTCATCATCACGGTTGCGGCCGTGGTCGTGTCGATTCTCGTGCACAGCCTCGCGGCATACGCCATCGGGCGCAATATGGATCGCAAGAAGATCTTCAAGGTTTCCTACTACTTCATCATCGCCGGCATGTACGTGCCGTTCGCGATCCTCATGATGCCGCTCGTCAAGCAGACCGCCGTGATGCACCTCGACAACATGGTGGGCGTCATGGTGCTCTACGTGGTCTTCTACATGCCCATGAACATGATGCTCTACACGGGCTACCTGCGTAACGTCCCCGTGGCGCTCGAGGAGGCCGCGCGCGTGGACGGTGCGAGCACCTGGACGACGTACTGGAAGATCATCTTCCCGCTCATGAAGCCCATGCATGCGACCGTCGCCGTTATCACCGGACTGGCCGTGTGGAACGACGTCATGACCCCGCTCGTCATCATGGGCGGCTCGGGCGTGAACACCCTGCCGCTCGCGCAGATGAACTTCCAGACCGCGTTCGCGACGAACTACAACCTCGCGTTCGCCTCGTACCTGCTCGCCATGCTCCCCATGATCATCTTCTACATCGTGGCGCAGAAGCAGATCATCGGCGGCGTCACCAACGGTGCCGTGAAGTAGCGCTTACAGATTCGCTCGCTTCATGCAGCGCGCCCGCAGCTCCGAGAAGCTGCGGGCGCGCTTTGCGTTGGGCAGAAAAAACCGGGCTGCGAGCCATATGGATAGCGGCTTGCAGCCCGGGGTTGAGCGCGCCTGTGCTATGCCTGCCGGCGCGCGGCGTATCGTCTGCGTCTCTAGGCGCAGGCGATCCAAGCGGAAGCGTCTTGGGGGAGCTTGCCGTCGACGAGCTCAGCGGAGGCGATGAGCACCTCTCCTGCGGGCAGTGCTGCCGGCGCCGCTCCGAAGTTCGTCATGCTCACGAGTGTGCGGCCGTCGGCAAGCGGGCGCTGGTAGGCAACCACGTCGCCTGCGTTGGCTTCGTCCCACGCGAGCGATGTATCGCCCGTGGGCACGATCAACGCGCGACGAAGCGCGAGGGCGGCGCGGTAGAAGCTGAGCATCGAAGCCTCGTCGCCCTCTTCGACGTCGACGGCGAACTGGGCGAACCACGCCGGTTGCGGAAGGTGCGGGGCGGCGTGGTCGGCAGGGCCGGAGAAGCCGAAGTCGCCTGTCGCATCGAGCGATGTCCACGGGAGCGGGACGCGGCATCCGTCGCGGCCCTTGATGGCGTCGCCGTGGGCGGTCATCTGCGCCTGCGGGTCCTCGAGCGCCCCCCACGGGATATCAGCAACCTCAAAGAGGCCGAGCTCCTCGCCCTGATAGAGATAGACCGATCCAGGGAGCCCGAGCTCCATGAGGAGTGCCGCGCGAGAGCGCCGGGTGCCCGCCTCGCGATCCTCGTAGTAGGTCGTGCCGTCGCGCAGCAGCCAGTCGGTTGCAATCTGGTGGTGGGTGCTCGAAGGCACCTGCGGAAGGGCGAACCGGGTTGCGTGGCGCGGGACATCGTGGTTGGAGAGGACCCATGTGGTCGTCGACTTCGAGCGCTCGGCAGCATCGAGGCCCTCCTCGATGGCGAGCCGGAAGTCGGCGGCGAACCAGTTCTTCTTGGCGAATTCGAAGTTGAAGACCTGGCCAAGCTCATCGGTGGAGGCGTACATCCACTGATGTTCGGGCGCCACCCATGCTTCGCCGACGGCAAAGCGCGCCGGCTCGTACTCGTTGAACACCTGGCGCCACTCGCGGTAGATGTCGTGGACCTCCGGGCGATCCCAGAGCGGGTTCTCGTCGCCGCTGCCGCTCTGAGCAAGGCTCGATTGGCCGGGGTCGTCGGGCCAGTCCTCAAGCGGGCGGCTGTCGATATCCTTGGCAAGCGCATGGGCCACATCGATGCGGAAGCCGTCGGCGCCGCGGTCGCTCCAGAAGCGCAGAGTGGTTTTGAAGTCCTCGTGGACCTCGGGGTTCTTCCAGTTGAGGTCGGCCTGCTCTACAGCGAAGAGGTGCAGATACCATTCGCCGTCGCCAACCGGCTCCCACGCCGGGCCGCCGAAGGTCGACTTCCAGCCGTTGGGGGGCAGCTCCCCGTGCTCGCCCCGGCCCGGGCGGAAGATGTAGCGGTCGCGCTCCGGAGAGCCGGGGCCCGCTGCGAGCGCTGCGCGGAACCATTCGTGCTCGGTAGACGTATGGTTGGGCACGATGTCCACGATCACCTTCATGCCGGCGGCGTGGGCGGCTGCAGCCATCTTGTCGAAGTCTTCGAGCGTGCCCAGGCGCGGGTCTACGTCGCGGTAGTCCGCCACATCATATCCGCCATCGATAAGGGGAGACGGGTAGAACGGCGAGAGCCAGATGGCATCGACGCCAAGAGCGGCCAGGTAATCGATCTTTGCCGTGGCGCCCGCGATGTCGCCCAGGCCGTCCCCGTTGGCATCGTAGAAGCTGCGCGGGTACACCTGGTACACTACCGCCTGCTTCCACCAATCAGCATGTGCGTTGGTCATGAAAAACTCCTTTCAACCGTTGGGCGCACGCCCCGGCTAACCCAGATGCCAGATCTCGTCGTTGTATTCGCGAATCGTTCGGTCCGACGAGAAGAAACCGGATGTCGCGATGTTCATGAGCATCTTGCGCCCCCATGCCGCTCGGTCTTCGTAGTCGGCGAGGCAGCGCTCCTTGGTGGCTACGTAGTCCCGCGCATCGAGCAGGGCCATGAAGTAGTCCTTCGCCACGAAGTCTCTGTACACGCGAGCGAGCGCGGCGGCATTGCCGCATGCGAGAAGCTCAGGCGAGACGATGAAGTCGATCGCCTCGGCCATCTCGGGATCGTGTTGCCAGAGGTCCCATGGGTGGTAGCCGTCCGTCTCGTAGAGCTTGATGACCTCTTCGGACGAGCGACCGAAGAGATAGATGTTCTCTGC
Organism: Enorma shizhengliae; assembly: GCF_009676995.1. Lineage (NCBI taxonomy): Bacteria > Bacillati > Actinomycetota > Coriobacteriia > Coriobacteriales > Coriobacteriaceae > Enorma > Enorma shizhengliae. The sequence continues at coordinate 31,141 of NZ_VTFZ01000003.1, read as the reverse complement.
GCCCACGAGGTTGGCGATCTCGACGTTCGCGCCGTCGAGCGTGCCGAGCGTTACGGCGCCGTTTGCCATGAACTTCATGTTCGAGGTTCCGCTGGCCTCCTTCGACGCGAGCGAGATCTGCTCGGAGATGTCTGCGGCAGGGATGAGGTGCTCGGCAGCGGTGACGTTGTAGTTCTCGACCATCACAAGGCGCAGCCAGGGCGAGACCGCGGGGTCTTGCTCGATGAGGCGCGAGAGTGCGAGCAGCAGCGCGATGGTGTCTTTGGCGAGCTCGTAGGCGGGTGCGGCCTTCGCAGCGAAGATCATGGTGACGGGGCGCGCGGGAACGTTTCCACGCTTGATGTGCAGATACTTCCAGATGGCATAGAGGGCGTTCATCTGCTGGCGCTTGTACTGATGCATGCGCTTGATCTGGATATCGAAGACGGATTCGGGATCGACCTTAATGCCCTGCGTCCGCTGCAGCCAGGATGCGAGCGCGCGCTTGTTGTGCTGCTTGATCGCTTCGAGCTCGCCGGTGAGCGCGTCGGCATCGGCAACCGAGAGCAGGTCGCTCAGCTGCTGGGCGTCAGTTACCCAGCCATCGCCGATTCGCTCGGTGATGCAGCGGGCGAGTGCGGGGTTGGCGTCGAGGAGCCAACGCCGGAAGGTGATGCCGTTGGTCTTGTTGGAGAACTTGCTGGGATAGAGCTCTGCGAAGGGGCGCATCTCGGAGCTCGTGAGGATATGGGTGTGGAGCGCCGCCACGCCGTTCACCGCATGACAGAAGTGAACGTCCATATGGGCCATGTGCACGCAGTCGCTCGAATCGATGACGGCAACGCGCTCGTCGTTGCTGCGGGATCGAGCGCGCTCATCGAGCTTGCGGATGATGGGCGCGATACCGGGGGCAACCTGCTCGATGAAGCGCATGGGCCATGTTTCGAGCGCCTCGGCGAGGATGGTGTGGTTCGTGTAGGCGCAGGTGCGCTCGACCACATCGGCCGCCTGGTCGAATGGCATGCCGTCTTCCATGAGGAGCCTGATCATCTCGGGGATGACCATCGAGGGGTGCGTGTCGTTGATGTGGATTGCCACGTAGCGGTCGAGTTCCGAAGGCTGGTGCCCGCGCTCCGCAAGCTCGCTCAATATGAGCTGCGCCCCCGCCGAGACCATGAAGTACTGCTGGTATATGCGCAGAAGACGCCCTTCCTCGGTGGAATCGTCGGGGTAGAGGAACGATGTGAGCTGATGCGCCACATCGGATGCGTCGAACGCGATGCCGTTTTCGGGTGCGGGCGCAGGGTCGATGACATCGAAGAGATGCAGGCGGTTGCACACGCCGTTCTTGTAGCCGGGGATTTGGATGTCGAACATACGGGCCGAAAGGTCGCCCGAGCCGAAGGGCACCGTGAACGAGGAGCCCGTCTCGATGAGCCAGGAATCCGGCTCGATCCAGGGATTCGGCTTCTCGAGCTGCACGCCCTGCGAAAGATCCTGGCGGAAGAGGCCGAAGTGGTAGTTGAGCCCCACGCCGTCGCCGGGAAGGCCCAGAGAGGCGATGGAGTCGAGAAAGCATGCCGCAAGGCGCCCCAGCCCGCCGTTGCCGAGCGAGGGCTCGGGCTCGCGGTCCTCGACCTCGGCAAGTGAGGTCCCGTGCTCGGCGAGTATGCGCTCGGCATCGTCGAGCAAGCCGAGGTTCTGCAGGTTGGCCCGGAGGAGCCTGCCGATGAGGAACTCGGCGGAGAAGTAGTAGAGCTTTCGGTCGCCCTGCGCCGGTTTCTGCTTGAGCTCGACGTCGCGGGTAACGCGCAGAAGCGCGCAAAACAGCTGTTCCGGGCTTGCTTGGTCGAGGTTCGTCCCCATGGCTTCGAGCGTGCTTGCCAGGCTGGTTTCGAGGTTCATGTCAGTCCTCCTTGCTCGTGGGTTCTGCGGCGCCGTTTGCGGCGGTTGCCACGCGCGCCTCATCAGCGGGAATGCGGTGGTAGAGGTGAAGCTGGTGGCGCAGGCGCGCTGCGAGCGATCTGCTCGCAAAGCCGGGGCGCGCCCGCCAAGTCCAATTGCCTCCAAGGGTTGAAGGGGTGTTGATGCGCGCCTCGCTGCCGAGTTCCAGCACGTCTTGCATCTGCACGACGGCGAGTTCCGAGGCGCTCGCCCAGATGCCGCGCATCATGCCCCAGCCCTCGCCCTCGCGGTCGTCGAGACGGAGGTACTCGCGTGCCGTGCGGGTATCGGGCGCGGGCGCGTTGGCGAGCCATCCGAGCGCGGTGTCGTTATCGTGGGTTCCAACGTAGGCTACGCTGTTTTCGGGATACGCGAACGGAAGATAGGTGTCGTCTCCGGCCTCGGAATCGCGCGTGTCGAAGGCGAATTCGAGCACCTTCATGCCGGGGAACCCGGTGTCGTCAAGGAGTTGGCGCACCGACGGGGTGAGGTATCCCAGGTCTTCCGCCACGATGCTCACATCGCCCACGGCAAACCGCAGCGCTTGGAAGAGCGCCTTGCCCGGGCCTTTCCGCCAACGTCCTCTCGCAGCGGTTGCCGCCCCGGTGGGGATGGCGAAATAGGAGTCGAAGCCGCGGAAATGGTCGATGCGCAGGATGTCGTAGAGGCGCAGCTGGAACGAGATTCGGTCGATCCACCAAGCGTAGCCTTCCGCTTTCATACGGTCCCATGCGAAGAGCGGGTTCCCCCAGATCTGCCCAATGGCCGAGAACCCGTCGGGGGGAACGCCGGCGATCTCGGTGGGGCGCAGCTCTTCGTCGAGTTGGAACTGCTCGGGGTGCGCCCAGACGTCCGCACTGTCGAGGGCTACATAGAAGGGGAGGTCTCCCATGATGCGGATGCCTGCAGTCCTGGCGTAGATGCGCAGGCTCTCCCACTGGCGGAAGAACAGGCACTGGACCGCCTGCCAGAATCGCACGCGGTCGGCGAGCTCCATGCGCGCGCGAGCGAGCTCGACGGGCTGGCGATGGCGGAGCGCTGCCTCCCAGGTGTTCCACGAGGCGCCGCCATGGGCTTCCTTGAGGGCCATGAAGAGGGCATAGTCATCCAGCCAGGAGGCCTCGCGCTTGCAGAAGGCGCAGAACTCGTCGGGGTGCATGCTGGTAAGCCGCCGCGCTGCGCAGGCGAGCACATCGAATCGCGCCTCGTACAGCGCGCCGTAGTCCACGCGGTCGGCCTGGGAGCTCCAGGTGCGGCCGGCGTACTCCGCGCGGTCGAGAAGCCCCTCGGCGGCGAGGTCGTCGAGGTCGATGAGGTAGGGGTTGCCCGCATACGTGGAAAACGATTGGTAGGGCGAATCTCCGAAGCTCGTGGGCACGATGGGCAGAACCTGCCAGACCGATACGCCTGCCTCGGCGAGGAAGTCGATGAACGAGCGCGCTTCTGCACCCATGGTGCCCACGCCCCATGGCGAGGGAAGCGCGGTGATGGGCATGAGGATTCCGGCTTTTCTCATGAGGACGGTTCCCTTCTCCTAGCAGTGCGGCCGGTGCGTATCGTGAGCGGCGGCAAGAAGGTCCGCGACGCCGCTGGTGTTGGGCGCGCCCACGCTCTCCTGCTCGAGGATGTTGAAGGGGGCAAGTTCGTGCAGGGCTTGCGCGGGCCCCTGCATGCCCTGGAGGAGCAGGTCCACGCTGCGGTCTGCGAGGGCATCGGTATCCTGCCGCACGGTGGTGATGCGAGGGACGGAGTAGCGCGAGAGCGCGGTGCCGTCGAAGCCCATGATGGAGAGGGTGTCGGGAACGCTGCCCCCTCGGTCGTAGATGGAGCGAATGGCGCCAAAGGCGATGACGTCTCCAAGCGCGAGGACGGCGGTAAGGTCCGGGGAGCGCCAGAGAAGCCTTCCGATGGCGCGGTATCCCGCCTCTTCGGTGAAGTCGCAGGGCTCATAATCCTGGTCGCGGCTGAAGACGATGCCGTGGGCCATGAGCGCGCTCTCCGCGCCCCCGAGACGGCGTCCGCCGATCTGTTCCGGGGAGCGCGTGCCGCCGAGGATGCCGATGCGGCGGTGGCCGGCGGCATGGAGGTAATCGATCGCGCGCGCGGCGGCTGCCTCGTTATCGATCGTAACGCTCGAGAGATTCTCGAAGCCCAGGCCTTCTGCGGTGTTGGTGATGAGAACGCTCGGAACCGTAATCTGGCCGAAGGCCTCGCGGAAGTAGGTGCGCTCGCCACCAAGGAACAGCATCGCCTTGGGATGGCGCGTCTGCTGGTAGCTGATGGCGAACTGGACCTCGTTGGCATCGTCTTCCAGGTGCGTGACGGCTACCTCTTCGCCCAGGGCCCAGAATCGCGCCTGGATGCGGGCGAGGATGTCGCCGAAGAGCCGGTTGCTCGTTCCCATGACGAAGACGGCGACAGGGGAGGGCGAGCGCATCTTGAGGTAGCGCGCATTGGTGTTGGGCTCGTACCCGCAGGCGTCCATCACGGCGAGGATGCGCTCGCGTGCTTGGTCGCTCACGTTGGATTGGCCGTTGATGACGCGCGAGACCGTGCTGACGCCGTAGCCGGCACGCTCCGCGATGTCCCTGATGTTCATGCCCCTCCTTATACCTGTGGTATGGAAACGGTTCCATGAATCCGTACTATAGGCTAAATAACGTTGGTAGATAGCCAATGGAAACGGTTCCATAACTTAGTCACAGTTTCATTACATATCGAGTGGCGGGACTGAATTGCCACGCCGCGACCCGCGACTTTCCGCACGTTGTCAAGCGCTGCCCTCGCGCTGCATTTCCACGATTTGATCGAGCTTGGTCTTGCCGGGCCCACGCCCGTGCCGACCATCCATACTCCGTTCGTGCGCCCAGCCCGCTCGAGCGCTGTCTCTCGGGCCTTTTATGTCCTCATTGCGCCGGTTCTCGCCGCCCTCCAAGTCACCTCTCGCCGAACGTCGGGCCGCGCCAGCACCGATAAGTTTGCTAAGCTTGTGGTGGTTTACTCTGCGATTTATTGCGAGGTATGCGCGTTTATAATGCAACGGGCAGGGTTTTGCCTGCTTGACCGAGGTGTCGTTCGGGTGGCGGCTGCGGCTGTCTCCCCTTGGGCGCCCGCATCGCGTGAGCATCATATACAGGGGAGGGGTCATGCCGATCGTCGTTGACGAAGAGACAAAGATCTTCACCATCAATACCAAGAACTCGACGTACCAGATGCAGGCCGATTCGTACGGCTTTTTGCTGCATCTGTACTATGGAGCGCGCACGGACGGCTATATGGCCTATTTGGTGACCTACGCCGACCGGAGCGGAATGTGCGGCTGCCCCTACGACGTGCACGACCGCACGTACTCGCTCGACGTGTTGCCCCAGGAGTACCCCTTCCAGGGCGCGGGCGACATGAGGAGCCCCTTGCTGGTCGTTCGCGACGACCACGGCGCCTTCGGCTGCGACCTTCGCTACCGCGACTACGAGATTCGCCCCGGCAAGTATGGTCTTCCCGGGCTTCCCGCGGTCTATAGCGAGGATGAGGCGGATGGAGCCGAGACGCTCGTGATCCGTCTTTCCGACGAGCGTGTGGGCATTACCGTCGAGTTGCTATACGGCGTGCTCCCCGAGATAGACATCATCACGCGCGCCGCGGTCATCAAGAACGAAGGCACCGGCGTCGTAACGGTCGACCGCGCCCAGACGGCATGCCTCGACTTCGTGCACGGTAAGTTCGACGTGATCTCCTTCTATGGACGCCATGCCATGGAGCGCACCCCGGACCGCCACCATGTTGGCCATGGGACCTTCTCGGTGGGAAGCCGTCGCGGCATGTCCTCCAACCAGTACAGCCCGGTGATGGTGCTCTGCGATGAGCGGGCAACGGAATCTACGGGCCGTGCTTGGGGCATGAACTTCGTCTATAGCGGTGGGTTCGAGGCCGAGGTCACATGCGAGCAGTACAACCAGACGCGCATGCAGATGGGCCTTTCCGACGATCGGTTCTCCTATCCGCTTGCTCCGGGCGAGCAGCTGGTCGCGCCCGAGGTCATCATGACCTACTCGAATGCGGGCATCGAGCGCGTCTCCCAAAACTTCCACCGCTGCATCCGCAAGCACGTATGCCGCGGTACGTGGCGCGACCGTCCGCGTCCGGTGCTGCTCAACAGCTGGGAGGCCTTCTATTTCGATTTCACGGGCGAGAGCCTGGTACGCCTCGCCGAACAGGCCGCAAGCCTGGGTATCGAGATGCTCGTCATGGACGACGGTTGGTTCTCCACGCGGCGCGATGATTTCCGGGCGCTCGGCGACTGGACGGTGAATGAGGGGAAGCTCGGCGGCACCCTGAAGGAGCTCGTTGACCGCGTGAACGCCCTGGGGCTCAAGTTCGGCATCTGGGTGGAGCCGGAGATGGTGAGCGAGGACAGCGAGCTCTACCGCGAACATCCCGACTGGGTGCTTGCGGTGCCGGGGAAGGGTCCCGTGCTCGGCCGCGACCAGCTCGTGCTCGACCTCTCGCGCGAGGAGGTGCGCGACAACCTCTATGCGCAGCTTTGCGCCGTGCTCGATCAGGCCAACATCGAGTACGTGAAGTGGGATTACAACCGCAGCATCGTGGACACCTATTCCCGCGCATCGAACGATCAGGGCAAGGTGCTCTACGACTACATGCTCGGCCTGTACGACCTGCTCGAGCGTCTCGTCCAGCGCTATCCCCGGATTCTCTTCGAGGGCTGCTCTGCGGGCGGCGGCCGGTTCGATGCGGGCATGCTCTACTACACGCCGCAGATCTGGACGAGTGACAACACTGATGCCATCAATCGCCTGACCATCCAGTACGGCACCTCGTTCGGGTTCCCGGCGTCTGCCATGGGCGCGCACGTCTCGGCATGCCCCAACGAGGTCAACGGGCGCGAGACGCCCATCACGACGCGCGGCATCGTTGCCATGCAGGGGGGCGGCTTCGGCTACGAGCTCGATCTGCTCAAGCTGCCCGAGCGCGCCTGCGAGCACATCCGCAATCAGGTGAAGCGTTATCACGAGGTCGAGGACCTGGTGCGCGAGGGGCTGTTCTATCGTCTGAGCTCACCGCTTACGGATGCCGTGTGCGCGTGGGAGTACGTTGCCGAGGATGGGTCACGTGCCGTGGTGAGCGCAGTGCTGCTCTCGGTTAACGGGTACGGCGTAGCGAACTATGTCGTTCCGCGCGGCCTCACCCCGGGAGCGCTCTATCGGAATCTGGACACGGGCGTGGTCTACCCGGCCGACGCCCTCATGGATGCTGGATTCCCCTTGCCGGTGGGGCTCGACGCGAATGCTGCGGTGATGTATCGCTTCGAGCGTGTCGACGCCTAGCAGGGGATGGTTGCGCGCCGTCTGCCTGCGGGCTGTTCGAGCGCGCTAATCGGTGGGGGCGCTGCCGCCGGTGATGCCGGACCGCGAAACGAGTGAGGTGGGGAAGATGCTCGACGATTATCGCCGTGCGCGCAAGCTCGGCCATAAGCAGCTTCAGACGGACGTTTCTGCGGGCCGCTACCCGTACCTGCCCGCCCTCGACGATATCCTCAAGGGCGAGGGGTACCAAGGCGAGGTCCCTATGGGCACGATGGAGATCGATATCGACCTCATCGCGGGCACGCGCACGCGCGGGCGTCAGAACACCTTCGCGACGAACTTCATGCCTCTGCCCGAGAGCGGCTCCGAGTTCTCGATGAAGTGGAGCGACCTCATCGACTCGCAGCGCGCTGAGGGTATACGCGACCCCATCGTCGTCTATGAGTTCATGCAGCGCTTCTACGTGCAGGAGGGCAACAAGCGCGTTTCCGTTTTGCGCTATCTGGGGCAGCCGACGATCCTCGCGTCCGTTACGCGCGTGGTGCCCATGCCCTCCGATACCGAGGCCTATCGCATCTACCAGGAGTTCATGCGCTTCTTCAGCGTAGCGCCCATCTACGGCATCGTGTTCACCCGCGAGGGCGACTACGTGCGGCTGGCGGCATTTGCGGGGCAGGACCTCGAGCATGCCTGGCCGCAGGAGGTCGTGCGCGATTTCCGCTCCGCGTTCGAGACGTTCCTCGGTGCCTTCCGCAAGCGCGGGGGCGAGCATCTGGGGCTCACGGCGGGGGAGGCCTTCCTTGCCTACCTTGGCGTCTTCGGCTACGACGAGGCGGTGCGCGCGCTGCCGAGCGAGGTCGATCGGCACGTCAAGCGCATGTGGGGCGAGTTCGTCGTCAAGCGCGACGGCGGCAAGGTGGCCTATCTGGAAGACCCGCGCTCGAGCCGCGCTGCCATCATTCCCGAGCTCAAGAACCTGTACCGTGAGGCGGTGTGCTCGAAGCCGTTCCGGGCTTCGTTCATCTACGGGGAAAACCCGCTCGTTGACGGCTGGACGGCCCTCCATGAGCAGGGGCGCTTCGAGCTTGAGCGGCGCCTGGGGGCGACCATCTCGACCCGAGCCTACCGCGATTGCGTCGATGCGACCGATTTCGACCTTGCCGTGGACGACGCACTGGCCGAGGGGTCCGATCTCATCGTGACCATCGCGCCCACCCAGATGCGCGACAGCCTGCGTGCCGCGGTGGCGCATCCGGAATGCACGTTCATCAACTGCTCGGTGAGCCTCTCGCATAGCGCGGTGCGCACGTTCAGCATCCGCTTGTACGAGGCGAAGTTCCTGCTCGGAGCGCTCGCAGCGAGCATGGCGGAAAACCATAAGGTCGGGTATGTTGCCGAGACCCCGGTCTTCGGCAGCGTGTCTGAGATCAACGCCTTCGCCATCGGCGCGGCCATGGTCGACCCGCTCGTGACCGTCTATCTCAAGTGGTTCTCGGCGAAGGATTACGATTGGAAGCGTGAGCTTGCCGAGGACGAGGTGCGGATCGTCTCGGCGCGAGACTATCCCAGCCCGGCGGACCCGGACGAGGCATGGGGGCTCTACCGCGTGGAGGAAGACGGAGCGACCACGCACCTTGCCGAGCCCGTGCTGAAATGGGGGCGCTACTACCAGCTCATCGTGCAGTCTATCCGCAGCGAGACGTGGCACAAGGAACAGAGCGAGCTTTCGGGCCTTGCGCTCAATTACTGGTGGGGAATGTCTTCTGGCGTGCTCGATGTGGGGCTCTCGGACGGGCTGCCCTATGGTCAGCGGGCGCTCATCGAGGTGCTGCGGCAGTCGGTGCTCACGCGGCGCATCGATCCTTTTGCCGGCGAGCTTGCAAGCCAGGAGGGCCCGGTGAAGGCCGCCGAGGCGGGCCGCCTTTCGAGCGAAGAGATCGTGCGCATGAGCTGGCTCAATGCGAATGTGGTGGGCCGCTTGCCCGAGCAACGAGAGCTTTCCGAGGAAGGCTTGGAGAAGGTCGAGGTCAGCGGGCTCATCCCCGTCGATATCGCGAAGCTGCCGCATAAGGGAACGCTCGCATGAAGATCCTCGCCATCGCAGATGTTGAGCAGAGCTGGCTGACGACGGGCTTTGACCCGGAGCGCCTGCGCGGCGTGAACATGATCCTTTCATGCGGCGATTTGCCGGCACGATACCTCGAGCATGTGGTCACGATGGCCAATCTCCCGCTTCTCTACGTACCGGGAAATCATGATACCGCCTATCGTTCGCACGCGCCCGAGGGCTGCGATGGCATCGACGGTCGCATTCGCGAGGTGGCGGGCGTGCGCATCATGGGGTTCGGCGGGTCCATGCGCTATAACGAGCGCGTCTACGGGTTTACCGAACAGGAGATGCGCCGGAGGGTGATACGCCTTGCGTTTCAGGCGAAGCTCACCGGCGGCGTGGATATCGTGGTGACCCATGCGCCGCCGTATGGCTATGGCGACATGGACGATTACGCGCACACCGGTTTCGATGCCTTCAACGCCGCGATCGAGATTCTGCGGCCGGCTTATCTCGTTCACGGGCACATCCATATGGAGTACGGGCGCATCGATCGCGTGATCGAGCATCCTGCCGGCACGCGTATCGTCAACGCGTGCGGCTCCTATATGTTCGACCTGTAGCGCTGTGCCAGCGGTATGCCCCCGTGTGGAAGCTCTTGTGTGATACGTCCCTGCGTTCGGGCGCTCTTACGCATCTAGGGCCGAAACATGCGGCGAACATGCGTGAAGGGCGCCCGAACGGGGGAGCGGCGGTTGAACGCGCGCCCCGCAACCGTCTCATTTGTGCAGCTTCACGTTCATCAGTTGCAAGCAGGCGTTATCTGGTATCATGCTAAGGCTGTGCGCACATTGCGGGCGTGGCGGAATTGGTAGACGCGCTGGATTTAGGTTCCAGTGGGCTTCCCGTGAAGGTTCGAGTCCTTTCGCCCGCACCAGCGCGCAGGCGCTCCGCGCTTTGGCCGCAGGCGGCTTATTTTAGGTATACCAGGGTTTCCAGCACCCAACGATACGCTGGCAAGGTAAGAGGAGGAACGTTGAACATCTCTGCATCTGATGTCGAGAACGGCAAGCTCACCGCTACGGTCACCATCGCCGCTGAAGACGTCGACCGCGCGATCAAGCAGGCGTACAAGGAAGCTGCCAAGCAGTATCGCTTCCCGGGCTTCCGCAAGGGCAAGGCCCCGCGCCCCGTCATCGACAGTACGCTTGGCGCGCAGTTTGCCCTGGCCAACGCCACCGAGGCCGTTGTGAACGAGGCAGCTCCCGCCATCCTGAACGAGCTCGATATCGTGCCCGTCAAGGACGGCGACTTCAAGGTCGAGGAGATCGTGAAGGACGGCGAGGAGTACACCTTCTCCGTTGAGTACGCGCTCCGTCCCACGCCCGCGCTCAGCTCCTATGAGCCCGTTGCGATCGAGATGCCCCCGGCGGAGGTCACCGAGTCCGAGATCGACGCGCAGGTCGAGATGCTCATGGGCTATCAGACCCGCTTCGAGGACGTCGAGGACCGCGGCATCGATGCCGAGGACTTCATCACCCTCTCCGTCAAGGACGTGAAGGGTGCCGAGAAGCTTGCCGGCGATGACCGCATGTTCGCCATGGGCTCCGGCGTGCTTCCCGAGGCTGTCGAGGAGGCCCTCAAGGGCATGAAGGTTGACGAGGTCAAGGAGATCAGCTGGACGCCTGAGGCCGAGGGCGATGAGGAGCCCGAGGAGGCCAGCGCCGAGTTCACCGTCAAGAACATCAAGGCCCGCGTGGTGCCCGAGCTCACCGACGAGCTCGCCAAGAGCGCGTTCGGTTTCGATGACATCGCCGCCATGCGCGATGCCGTGAAGATCGAGATCGAGCAGGACAAGGCTTCCCGCCTGCCGTCCCTCAAGGAGAACCGCGCCGTTGCCGCGCTCGCCGAGCGCCTTGAGCTCGAGGAGATGGACGCCGACTACGAGCAGTCCGTCTTCCAGGAGCTCGGCCAGACCTTCCTGAACAACCTTGCCCAGCGCGGCATGAGCCTTGACCAGTGGCTCCAGGCCTCGCAGATCACCTCCGACCAGTTCATCGCCGACCTGCATCGTCAGGCTAACGACGTGGCCCGCGAGTCCCTCGCGCTCGACGCTCTCGCCCGCGAGCTCAAGGTCGAGGTCACCGACGAGGACGTGGACAAGGAGTTCGAGAACGCCGGCGTCGAGGATGTGGAGGCCTCGAAGGCGAGCTTCATCGCCGAGGGCCGCATGCCCGCCATCCGCGACTCCATCCGTCGCTCCAAGGCTTGCGACTGGCTGGTCGAGAACGCCCAGGTTACCGAGGTCGACGAGAGCGCGAAGCAGGACGAGGGCGATACCGCCGACGAGTCCGAGAGCGCTGCCGAGTAGCTCGCTTCCGCTGCCGGGGCGTTTGCCGATGTTTTTCGGCGAGCCGCCCGTTGGTGTAGCCGCCCGTGTTCTGGGTACAGTATCATACCGGTAAACCGGCGTCTTCCGTACGGTGCCAGGCCCGCAAGCAGGCCGGGCACCGTACGTCTTTGAAACGCATGAAGAAAGGAGCCCCATGGCGCTACTTCGAACCGATTCCGCGCTCGTGCCCTATGTCATCGAGCAGACCCCGCGCGGCGAGCGCAGCTACGACATCTATTCCCGCCTTTTGAACGACCGTATCGTCTTTCTGGGCGAAGAGATCAACTCCGTGACCGCGAACCTCGTGATCGCCCAGCTTTTGCACCTGGAGAGCCAGGATGCCGAGAAGGACATCTCGCTCTACATCAACTCTCCCGGCGGCGAGGTGTACTCCGGTCTCGCCATTCTCGACACCATGAACTTCATCAAGCCCGACGTCTCCACCATCTGCGTGGGCATGGCCGCCTCCATGGCGGCGGTGCTGCTCGCGTGCGGCGCCAAGGGCAAGCGCTTCTGCCTGCCGAATTCCATGGTGATGATTCACCAGCCGAGCGGCGGCGCTCAGGGGCAGCAGACCGAGATCGAGATTGCGGCTGAGGAGATCAAGAGCATCCGCAAGAACTTGAACCAGATTCTTGCCGATGCTACCGGTCAGCCGTTCGACAAGGTCAAGCAGGACACCGAGCGCGACCATTACCTGCGCGCCACCGACGCCCTCGAGTACGGCCTCGTTGACCGGATTATCGCGAACCGCTCCGAGGCTGCGAAGGGTGCAGAATAATGGCCATGGATCCCCGCTCCGGCATGACCGGCAACCAGGGCGAATCGCAAGGCGGCACCATCCGTTGCTCCTTCTGTGGGAAGGAGCAGGGGCAGGTGCGCAAGCTCGTGAAGGGGCCCAACAACACCTTTATCTGCGATGAGTGCGTCTCGGCATGCGTCGAGATCCTCGAGGAATCGCTTGCCCACGATTTCATGCAGCAGAATCCCGGCTATCCCTACATGATGGGGGAGAACGCCTTCGGCGCGGATGCCTTCGCTACGCCTGAGGTTGAGGCGGTTGATGAGGAGGCGGAGGGCTCGGGCCGTCAGGTTATCACCCGCGTGCCCACCCCGCACGAGATCTACGATGAGCTCTCGCAGTACGTGATGGGCCAGGAGGACGCGAAGCGCGCCATGTCGGTAGCGGTCTATAACCACTACCGCCGCGTGCTCGAGGGCGGGGCTGCCGAGGGGGCGTTCGACTCGAGCGACGGGCGCAGCCCCCAGGCGCCGCTCGGAAAGCATGCTGCTCCGGCGGACGATCTGGCCGATGTCGAGCTCGCCAAGTCGAACATCCTGCTTCTGGGCCCCACGGGTACGGGCAAGACACTTTTAGCGCAGACGCTCGCGCGCATCCTCGAGGTGCCCTTTGCCATCGCGGACGCCACAGCGCTCACCGAGGCAGGCTATGTGGGCGAGGACGTGGAGAACATCCTCCTGAAGCTCATCACCGCAGCCGACGGCGACATCGAGCGCGCCCAGGTGGGCATCATCTACATCGACGAGATCGACAAGGTGGCGCGCAAGGCGGAGAACCTCTCTATCACGCGCGACGTGTCCGGCGAGGGCGTGCAGCAGGCGCTCCTCAAGATCCTCGAGGGTACCGTGGCGAGTGTGCCGCCCCAGGGCGGGCGCAAGCACCCGCAGCAGGAGCTCCTGGAGATCGATACCACGAACATCCTCTTCATCTGCGGCGGCGCGTTCGTGGGGCTCGACAAGATCATCGCGGACCGCGTGGGCAACAAGGGCATCGGTTTCAACTCCGAGCTCGCCGGTCCCACCTCCACCGACGAGAACGACCTCTTGAGCCAGGTTCTGCCGCAGGACCTCAACAGCTTCGGCATGATTCCGGAGTTCATCGGACGCACGCCGGTGATCACGCACACCGAGGCGCTTGACGAAGACGATTTGGTCTCGATTCTCACCGAGCCCAAGAACGCCATCGTGAAGCAGTACCGCCGGATGTTCCAGCTCGAGGACTGCGAGCTCGAGTTTGAGCCCGAAGCGTTGCGCGCCGTGGCCAAGCTCGCGCTCGAGCGGAAGACCGGTGCCCGCGGCCTGCGTTCCATCTGCGAGGATGTCCTGCAGCGCACGATGTTCGACCTGCCGAGCGAGCAGGGCGTGGCCAAGGTCGTGGTGACCGCCGCCGCCGTCCGCGGCGAGGAGCAGCCACGCCGCGTTTACCGCGCCGCATAGGTAGCTGGTCTGCTCGGGTAAAATCTCCTCTGTCCTCATTTTGCGTAGGACGAAGTTTCTGGACCTCCCGTTATCCGCGCTATACTGGGAAACCGTATGGCTCGGGTAACGGGAGGTTTCATGTACGCCCTGTTCTTCATCATCAGCTTCGGCGCCTCGATCATCGGGGCTATCTGCGGCATCGGCGGCGGCGTGATCATCAAGCCCGTGCTCGATGCCTCGGGTGCGCTCTTGCCCGGTACCATCAACTTCCTCTCGGGCTGCACGGTCTTGGCCATGACCTGTTATTCGGTGCTGCGTAACCGCCTCTCGGGCGCAACTTCCATCGAGGGCAAGACGGCGGTGCCGCTCGCCATCGGTGCGGCGGTGGGCGGCCTCGCGGGCAAGCAGCTCTTCGATATTGTGGAGGGACTGTTTCCTACGCCCGAGCTCGCGGGCGCCGTTCAAGCAGTCGCCCTCGGCATCATCACGATCGGGACGCTCGTCTATAACCTCAACAAGAGCCGTATCTCCACGCTCAGCATCTCGGGCGCGGTCGCCTGCGTGATTATTGGTTTCGCGCTCGGTGTCATGTCGTCGTTCCTTGGCATCGGTGGAGGCCCCATCAACCTCGTCGTGCTCTACTTCTTTTTCAGCATGGGCACCAAGCAGGCGGCGCAGAACTCGCTCTTCATCATCCTGTGCTCGCAGGCGACGAGCACCGTCACGAGCATTCCTACCGTCGATTTCTCTGTCATCGATCCCTTGCTCATCGCGGGCATGATCTGCTGCGGCATCTTGGGCGGTATCTGCGGGCGCGCCATTAACAAGCACATCGATGAACGTCATGTGGACAAGCTCTTCAGCGGGCTCATGGTCGTCATCGTGCTCATCTGCGTGTACAACGCAGCCAAGCACCTCGTTTTCTAGGGGTGCTTCAATGAAGGAGAGCGACACCGCGGTCGGTATGGAAGAGCGATCCGTCTCTGAGCTCGACGGAGCCGGGGCACCTGCTCGGACATCTGCCGCTATCGGTGGCTACCTGCGAGCTCGCGAGCATGTGTTCGCCGAGGATACGATTCGAGGGGCTCGTAACGCATGGCAGAGCCTGCGTCTCTTCTCGCTCGTCGCGCTTGTCGCAGCGCTCATGGGCGTTGCTGCTTGGGCGTTTCTCACGTGCCTTGACGCGGTTACGGGTTTTCGCGAAGCCCATCTCATCTGCTTCGCGCTGCTGCCGGCGGTTGGCGTCTTCACGGCGTGGCTCTATCGCAGGTACGGCAAGGATGCTGCGCGCGGCAATAACCTGGTGATTGATTGCACGGTCTCTGGCAGGCACATTCCGCCCGTTATGGCACCGTTCACCTTTGTGTGCTCGGTTGCCACGCATCTTGCCGGCGGTTCGGCGGGCCGAGAGGGCACGGCGGTCCAGATCGGCGGGACGATTGCCGATGCCGTTTCGCGTCTCTTCAAGCTTGATGAATACGATCACCAAGATCTCCTCATGGCGGGCATCTCCGCTGCGTTCGGCGGGGTGTTCGGCACGCCGCTTGCGGGTGCTTTCTTCGGTATGGAGATGTGCTTCGTGGGCAAGCTGCAATATCGCGCTGGCGTGTACTGTTTGCTCGCCTCGTTTGTCGGCGATGCCGTGACGACGGCGCTCGGAGCCCCGCGCGAGAGCTACGACATCGGCATGGTTCCGCAGCTCGTGCCTTCCTCGCTTGCGTTCGCGGTGCTGGCCGCGGTGGTCTTTGGTATTGCGGCGCGCATGTTCTCGGGGGCGATTCGCGTCGTCAAGCGATTCTATGCCGCCCATATCACGAACTACGTGGTTGCGGCGCTGGTTGGCGCTTTCGTGGTGCTCGGGACCTATGTGGTCTTTGGCTTATACGATTACGGTGGACTTTCTTCGTGGCTTGTGGAGGCAGGGTTCACGGGGACCGCGACGCCCGTCGACGCGTTGCTCAAGCTCGCCATGACGGCGCTTACGCTGGGGGCGGGCTTTCAGGGCGGCGAGGTCACGCCCATCTTCGGCATAGGGGCCTCGCTCGGTGGTTGGCTCGGCGCGGCGCTTGGCTATTCGCTCGGCGTTACGCCGGCGTTCGGCGCGGCACTCGGTATGGTGGGCGTCTTCGGCTCGGCGCTCAACGTGCCCATGACGACGATCTTGCTCGGCGTGGACCTCTTCGGGGGTTTGGCGGCTCCGTACTTCGTTATTGTTTCGTTTGTGAGCTATCTGGTGGCGGGGCACCGCGGCGTGTACCCGGCGCAGCGCATCGTGACGCCCAAGTGGCGCTCGCTCGGCGAGGACCAGGGCTTCACCGTGGCAGACGCCATCGAGCACCATGACGCCGGTGTGCGCGATGGGGAGGGCGAGCAGGGAGCGTAGCCTTGGAGCGGCCGTAAGGCGCCGGGATACGCTGTCCGATTACGTGCGAGCTAAGGCTTCCTAGCGCAACGTGCGCGCGATGGCGGCCATCTGCGGCGCGGCGTACTCGAGGAAGTCACGGTAGCCGCAGTAGCTCTCGCGATAGTATGCGATGTTTAAGCGCTTGCAGTTGCGGTGGCAGATGCGCTCAAAGGGGCAGTCGGCGCATGCGGAGCAAGCGCGTCGTGGTTCGGCGAGGAAGGCGTGCAGCGTGTTGCTCGTCGCCATCTGCTCAAGGCTGTCAGAGAGCACGTTACCCAACCGGTAGCGGTCGAGTACGTAGAAGTCGCATGGATATACGTCGCCCGAGCTCTCGACCACGAACTGAGGGGCACAGCGTCCCAGCATGCCGCATTGCTGCGGCGGAATGCCGGCGAAGAGGGGGATGACGTTGTCGAAGAGCGTTACCGAAAACCGCTCGCCGCGCCTGAAGTCTTCGACCCACATCCGGAAGAAGGTCTTATAGAACGACGCGAACGCCTCGGGCGTAAGCGAGAACTCGTCAACGTTATCGTCCAGGCCCGGCAGGCAGGGGATGAGCTGCACGTAGTCCAGATGGTTGCTGCGGTAGAAGCGGTACAGGCGCTGCGGATGCCGGGCAAGCTGTCCGGTGAGCACGGTGAGTACGTTGAACTCGACCTGATGGGTCCTAAGCAAACCGATGGCATCCATCACGCGCTGGTAGGTGCCCGCTCCCTGAGCATCCGGCCGGAGCCAGTCGTGCAGCTCGCGGTCGCCGTCGAGCGAGATCCCCACCAGGAACCGATGCACGTGGAAGAACTCCGCCCAGGCATCGTCCACGAGGTAGCCGTTGGTCTGGATGGCGTAATGGATTTGCTGCTGGTTGCGTTTGCTTTCAACAAGATCTGTGAAGCGCTGGAAGAACTCCAGGCCTGCAAGCGTAGGCTCGCCGCCCTGAAAAGCGAAGGTCACGCTCGCATCGGCGCCCACGGCAAGCGCGCGGTCGATGAGCGCATCCATGACGTCCTCGCCCATGACGCCGTGAGACGGTACAGAACGGTGCTCTGCCACATCGGCATAGAAGCAGTACCGGCAACGCATGTTGCACGATGCTGACGCAGGTTTGATAAGGAACCCGATATGCTTCACGGCTGCCCCCGATATGGTCGCTCGGTAACTCTTACGATGGTACACCGTCTATGGCATGCGTACGGCGTGTGTATCGCTCAAAATATAACAAGTAATCTGTTTGATATTGTGCGATTATGATGTACTATAACATATAGCTCCAAAATCAAACAGATTCAAACATACCCTACGTAGTAGAGCGGTGCATGCGCGGAGGAGGGAGCCCTATGCTCAAGGCAGAGCGCCAGGAACGCATCCTAGAGTTGCTGGGTGATGAACACACCGCATCGGTGCGGTCGGTTGCCGAGCAGCTCGCGGTGTCCGAGATGACGGTCCGTCGCGACTTCGAGGAACTTGCCGAGCGCGGTGTGGTCGAGCGGGTCTACGGCGGAGCACGTCTGCGCCATGGCACTGCGAAGCATGGCTCACTCGTGGAACGCGAGTTTACCCACGGTGAGAAGGCGCGCCTTCATGCCGTCGAGAAGCGCGATATCGCTCGTCGCGCCGCGGCGCTTATCGAACCGCGTGACACGGTCTTCCTCGGCGCCGGCACCACCATCGAGCAGATGGTGTCCGCGCTGCCCGAGGTTCCCTTCCGCATCGTCACCAACAGCTTGGCAGTATTTAGCCTGCTCGAGCAGCGCGAGGGATGCGACCTGTGCCTTGTGGGCGGCACGTACCGGACCCGGACCCATGCCTTCGTCGGCCCTATGGCCGAAGACGCCATTGCATCGCTCGGTATTGATAAGGCGTTCATCGGCGCGAACGGCGTGACCGACGGCTCCATCTTCACTTCCAACGCCGAAGAGGGGCGTTTCCAGCGCCTGGTTTTCGGGAAGGCCAACGAGCGCTATCTGCTCGCCGATTCCAGCAAGGTGGGGCGCCGCGACTTCTACGGCTTCTTCGACCTCGGCAATATCGACGCGATCTTCACCGATGCTGCACTGACCGGCGAGCAGCGCTTCGAGCTCGAGCAGTATACGCGCGTCGAGCGATAACTCTGTGGACCAGCGCGCAAGCGCAGGAGATAGCGGGAATAGCCCGCATCAAGGAGAAAGGAACGAGCATGAGGGTTGTACTTGGATCCGATGCCGCAGGCATGGAGCTCAAAGAGCTCGTGGCCGCCCATCTGGTCGAGCTGGGGCACGAGGTCGTGGACCTGAGCCCCGAGCCCGCCGCGGACTTCGTCGATTCCGCGACCGCGGTGGCGCATGACCTGCTGGAGCACGATGGCTCCCAGGGCTTTGCCTTCGACGGCTACGGCGTGGGCAGCTACATGGCCGCCACGCGCGTGAAGGGCATGGTCGCCGCGAATATCTCCGACGAGCGCAGCGCTTACATGACGCGCGAGCACAACAACGCCCGTATGGTCTGCATGGGCCCCAAGGTGGTCGGCCCCGAGCTTGCCCTGCGCATCGTGGACGAGTTTTTGGCGGCGGATTATGCCGCCGGACGCCACCAGATCCGCGTGGACATGCTCAACAAGATGGCCTAAGACCGCCCGCAGGCACCCTGTCTGCTTGAATCCCAAGGAGGGAACTATGATCATCGCACTGGGCTGCGACCACATCGTGACCGATGAGAAGACCTATCTGCACGACCGCCTCGAGGAGGCCGGCCATACCGTGCTGGACCTCGGCCCGTACAGCCACACGCGAACCCATTACCCCATCTACGGTAAGGCCGTGGGCGAGGCCGTGGCGAGCGGCCGCGCCGACCTGGGTGTGGTGCTCTGCGGCACCGGTATCGGCATCACCAACGCCGTCAACAAGGTGCCCGGTGCCCGCTGCGCCCTCGTCCGTGACATGACGAGCGCGCTCTATGCCCGTCGCGTCCTCAACGCCAACGTCGTCGGATTCGGCGGCAAGATCACCGGCGAGTTCCTTATGGCTGACACCATGCTCGCCTTTATCAATGCCTCGTATGAGCCCACGCCCGAGCACGACGCCCTCGTCGCCAAGCTCGACGCCGTGAACCAGGCCGATCCCGAGGCGCAGGCCGACCCGCACTTCTTCGACGAGTTCCTGGAGAAGTGGGACCGCGGGGAGTACCACGACTAGCACGTGCTCCAGCGGACACCTGTAACGCGCCCTGCCGCCCAGTTCCTGCGACAGCCGTGCCCGGGGGAGCCCGCCACGCATCCAGTCGGCGAAGCAAAGAGCCGCCCGTCTGCATAGCAGCAGACGGGCGGCTTCTTGTTAGCGGAAATAGGGGAGCGGGCCGATCGCCTTTCCTCGCGGGCCGGTGCCAGCATTCCTGCGCTAGCACATGACCTGCGTGTATTCCTCGCAGGCGGCGCGCTGCTCGGGGGTGATGCCGGGATCGGTGATTACGGCATCGATCTGCTCCAGGCTGTAGAAGGTGAAGAGGTCGCGCCGGAAGAACTTCGAGGAGTCGGCCAGGATGTAGCGCTTACGGCCCTTATCGAGCGCCATGCGCTGCAGGTTGGAGATGTCCACGTTATGGCCCATCACGTCCGGCGCGCAGATGCCGTTCACGCCGAAGAACACCTTGTCCACGCTGAGTGACGAGAGGGCTTCCTCAGTGAGGTGTCCGTACAGCACGCTCGTCTTGGGGCGATAAAGTCCGCCCAGCAGGTAGAGCTCGATGTTGGGGTTGCTCTTCAGCAGCTCAAAGGCGGACAGGCTGTTCGTCACCACGCTGAGGGATTTCTCGCCCAGGTATTGGGTGATGAGCTCGCAGGTCGTACCGGCGCCCAGGAACACGGCGTCGCCCTCGTTGATGAGGCCGGCGGCGATCTGGGCGATATGCTGCTTCTCGGAGGAGTGCTGTGAGCGCTTCTTCTCGTGCGGGTACTCGCGCTCCGCCTGCGCCATCGGCACGATGCTTCGGGCGCCGCCACGCACGCGCTCGATGCGCCCGTCCTTCGCTAGCTCCTCCATATCGCGGCGAATGGTCATGGGCGAGGTGCCCAGAATCTCCGCGGCCTCGTTGACCGTGAGGAGTCCCGTGGTGTTGCATAAGCGGACGAGTTCTTCCTGGCGCTGAACTTTGAGCATTCCGGCCTCCCTTCGCCAGCTTAAAAATAACATAAAAGAACAAAAGAAAACAATAAATCTCGCAGACGGTCAGTATTTGTCGCTGAACGGAAAAATTTCCACACTTCAGCACAAACTGTCGCAACTCTTGCTATCATATCAGCGTGCTGAACACCTTGGTTTATCTCGCACAATGTAGAACGAGATGCATGCAGCACAGTGTTCGCTATCCGACTCAGCAATGTTCAGAAACGAACAAATAAGAACATCTGTAGGTACAAGTTTGTCAGGATGGCTAGGGGAGGGCCCAGCAGGCAGGATGAAGCGCCGTGCCGGGCAAATCGATGTGGTTGGAGGACCGAGATGTCGTTTGGTGTGATCCTCGCGACGCATGCGCAGATTGGCTGCGCACTGCTCGAGGGTGCCGAGATGCTCGCTGGCAAGCAGGAGCGCGCCCGTGCGCTCGCGCTGACGGAGAACAAGAGCGTCGCCCAGTTCGAAGCCGAGTTCAATGAGGCCTATGACGAGTTTGCCGCAGCATACGACCACGTGGTGGTGCTGTGCGACATCTACGGCGGCACGCCGTTCAACGTGACGTCGCGCGCCAAGCTCTCGGGCAAGCAGCTCACCGCGTTCACTGGCGTGAACCTGCCCATCGTGATCGACCTCCTGTTCTCGGGCGACCTCACGCCCGACGAGGTGCGCGCTCATGTCGCCGAGCAGGCCGCGACGTCGGTCCAGGAAATCAAAGTGGAGTTAGCAGCAGAGGACGAGGACGACCTCGACCTCTAGGAAGGAGCAACAACCATGGCACTCAAGCTTATCGACATCGATGATCGCCTGATCCACGGCCAGATCGCCAGCACGTGGATTCCCGATCTGGGTATCGAATCGGTCATCATCGCCAACGACGAGTGTGCGAACGACCCCGTGCAGCGCTCGGTCGCCGGCCTCGCCGCTCCCGGAATCAAGGTTTCCGTCTTCACCGTCGACAAGTTCATCGACGTGCTCACGAAGACCACCCTCAAGAAGACCACCCTCGTCATCGTGGGCAACCCCATCGACGCCCTCAAGCTTCGTAAGAACGGGCTCGATTTCGATTATCTCAACGTCTCCGGCATGCGCTTCAACGACCAGCGCACCCGCGTCCACAAGAACATGTCCGTCACGCCCGAAGAGCGTGAGGCGTTCAAGGAACTCGACGCGATGGGCGTCGAGCTGTGGATGCAGCCGACCACGCGCGACGAGAAGGCGCGCGTGATGGACCTGCTCGCCAAGGTCCAGTAGGCGTCTCCGGTTCATCCGGAGCTTCAGTTCAGCGGCAACGCCGACCGCGCAAGCGGGAGGCAAAGATAGAAACGGAAAAGGAGGAAAAGGAATGCTTCAAGCACTGCTCCTTGCCCTGTGGGCCGGCCTGTGCGAGTGGGATCAGCTGGGACCCCATCTCGGTTTCCGCAAGCCGCTTCTGGCCTCGGTGGGCGTCGGCCTCATCTTGGGCGACATGACGACTGCCATCATCATCGGCGCCACCATGGAGCTCATGTGGCTCGGCGTCAACAACATCGGCGCGTACGTTCCGCCCGATGTCATCTCCGGCACCATCGTGGGTGCCTCGCTGGGCATCATGTCCGGCGGTAGCGTGACCGAGGCTACGGCGCTTGCCGTCGCCATCGGCGTGCCCACCGCCACCCTGGTGCAGCAGCTCAACATCCTGGTCATGACCACCAACGTGACCTTCCTGCACGGAGCCGATAAGGCTGCGGAGTCCGGTAAGTTCAGCTCCATCAACAAGTACTTCTGGGGCGGCGCCATCTGCTTCTTCCTGACGCGTGCCGTGCCGGTGTTCATCGCCACCGGTATTGGTTCCTACGTCATCGAGGGCATTATGGCCTTCCTGCAGAACGATGTGCCGTGGGTGCTGTCCGGCTTCAGCACGGCCGGTGGCATGATGCCCGCCGTGGGCCTCGCCATGCTGCTCACCATGATGATGAAGAAGAACATGTGGATCTTCCTGCTCATTGGCTTCGTCCTGAACGCCTACATGGGCATCCCGACGCTCGGTTGCGCGATCCTCGCCGCCGCCATCGCTGGCTTCTATGACCTCGTCATCGAGGGCCAGAAGGGCGCGCAGGCCGCTCCGGCCATCGCCACCGCTGCAGGCGACGATGATGGAGAGGAGTATGATCTGTAATGGCTCACGTTAGCAAGCATGCCCTGAACAAGGTTCTGCTGCGCACCCAGGGCTGCCAGTTTGCGCACAACTACGAGCGTATGCAGTCGCTCTCGCTCACCTACTGCTTCTCGCCCGTGCTCGAGGAGCTCTACAAGGACCGTCCCAAGGAGGAGCGCGTCACCGCACTCAAGCGCTATCTTGAGTACTTCAACACGCATCCGCTGGCGATCCCGCTGATCCTCGGCATCTGCGCCGCTCTCGAGGAGAGCACGGACGAGGACCACAAGGATGCCGTCACCGGCGTCAAGACCTCGCTTATGGGTCCCTTCGCCGGCCTGGGCGACTCCATGCTCAACCTCACCTGGTATCCCATCGCGGGCTCCATCGGTGCTTCGCTCTGCGTGGACAACGGTTCGCTCATCGGCCCCATCGTGATGTTCCTGCTCATCAACCTGCTGTACTGGCCCATGAAGTACTTCGGTGTGCACATGGGTTACAGCAAGGGTATGGAGCTCATCGAGAAGGGCGGCCTGGCCCTCATCGAGCGCCTAGGCAACCTGGCCAACGTCCTCGGAGTCATCGTCGTGGGCTGCCTCATCCCGCAGACGGTCAAGCTCACCACCGGCCTGCAGTTCGCCTTCGAAGAGGGCGACCCGCTGGTCATCCAGAACCAGCTTGACGCCGTCATGCCCTACATGCTCCCGGTGATCCTCACCCTGGTGTGCTACAAGCTCATCAAGAAGGGCAACGGTAAGAACACGGCCCAGGTCATCATCGGCCTCATCGTGTTCGCGCTCGTGTTCGCCGCCTTCGGCTACTACACGGGCATCAAGATCTTCGCGTAAGCGAACAAAGCCGGCCTGGACCCGTCGGTTTGCCGCACGGCGGGTCCAGGCACCCGTGTTTCCCAACATGCCCGGGCTTCATCGCGATCCCTGGCATCTTGTGGAACATGAGTCCTTATACCCATTTCACGAGGAAGGGTACCCGCATGAGAACCGTACTCGTCCTGATGGACACCTTGCGCCGCGACGCACTGGGATGCTACAACCCCGAGGGCGCAGCGCAGACCCCTTGTCTTGACGCCTTCGCCCAGGATTCCGTGGTCTTTGACAACCACTGGATCGGCTCGGCGCCGTGCATGCCCGCCCGCCGCGACATCATGTGCGGCCGCTATAACTTTTTGGAGCGGCCCTGGGGCCCCGTCGAGCCCTTCGACGTGACCTTGGTGGACGGCCTGCGTGCCGGCGGCACCTACACGCACATCGCCACGGACCACTGTCACTACGCCCGTACCGGCGGCGAGGGCTACCTGCAGCTCTTCAACACCTGGGAGCTCTTCCGCGGCCAGGAGGGCGACCCCTGGGTGAGCCGCATCGACGAGCCGAACAACATGCCCGAGACCTTCTACGGCCGCGTGCGTGAGCAGTACCAGAAGAACCGCGGCCGCTGGCCGCGCGAGGAGGACATGCCGAGCCCGCGCACCTTCCGCGCCGCGTGCGACTTCATCGACGAGAACGCCCAAGACGATGATTTCTTCCTCATGGTGGAGGCCTTCGATCCGCATGAGCCCTTCGACGTGCCCGACACGTACATGGAGCTCTACGGTGGCAGCGACGGGCTCGACCGTGACTACTTCGAGATCCCGCCCTACAAGCGTGTGAGCGACACCGACATCCCGGATTCTGCCGTGGACTATGTGCAGCGTCGCTACAAGGCGCTCGTCACCATGACGGACCACTGGTTCGGCACGCTCGTTGATAAGCTCAAGGAGCGCGGCATCTACGAGGACACCATGGTTCTGGTCACCACCGATCACGGCTACTTCCTCGGTGAGCGCGACTACCTGGGCAAGAACTACATGCACCTGTACAACGAGCTCGCGCACCTGCCGTTTATCGTGCACTTCCCGGGCGGGGCGCGCGCAGGCGAGCGCGCCGGCCAGCTCACGCAGGCTATCGACATCATGCCCACGGTACTCGAGGCGCATGGATGCCCCGTGCCGCCCGAGGTCTGCGGCGCATCGCTCATGCCGCTCGTCACAGATGCGGAGGCGCCTACGCGCGACTATGGGCTTTTCGGCGTGCACGCCATGACGGTGAACGTGACCGATGGCCGCTACACCTATTTCCGCGCGCCGGTGCCGGGCAACCAGCCTTGTTTCGAATACGCGGCGATTCCGCATACCATCCGCCACAAGATGGGTACGGAGTGCCCGGACGAGATTGAGTGCGGCCGATTCCTGGCGCGCACCAACTACCCGGTCTACAAGATTCCCTGTCGCAAGCCGGCGAACATCGACCAGCGCGAGGACTGCCTGGAAGAGGTGCACGACTCGCTCCTCTTCGACCTTGCCGAGGATTACGGCCAGACCCACAACCTGGTGGGCGAGGACGCTGCGGCCGAAGAGCACATGGTGGCCCTGCTGCGCCGTGGTCTCATCGAGCATGAGGCGCCGCGCGAGCAGTTCGATCGCCTGGGGCTCGAGCCCGTGGAAGATGCTCGATAACCTGCCACACCGTATCGCAGCGCGCCGCCGACCCTCCCCGTCGGCGGCGCGCCTCAGTGTAGCCAGGTTCGTTGCGAAGGAGGACCCATGGATATGCGACTCATCGGTGTCGCGATCTTGCTGGCAGCGACCGCGCTGCTGGTGATTCTTGAGGTGGCAAAGCGTGCCTACGTGCAGCGCTTGACCCAGTTGCTCGAGCAGGCGGATGCCAAGGCCTACCTGGCACTGCTCGACAAGCCGCTCGTGAAGTTCATCTTTCCCGCGTGGAACCGTTGCTTCATGCAGCTCAACGGCTACCTTGCTCTCGACGCCTACAGCCAGGCCGATGCCGTTATCGAGCGGATGCTGGGAATGCGCCAGAACGCCAAACAGCGCCATGAGCTCGTGGGCAAGGCCTTCAACTACTACCTCGAGCGCGGGAACGAGGCGGGTGCGACCAAGCTCCTCGCCGAGATCGAGACCTGGGACGACGAGGATGCTATCACCGAGGCCCGCATGATGCACGACATCTACATCAAGAAGGGCTGGGGCTATATCGGCGACATGGAGCGCCGTCTGCCCACGTTGTCGGGCATCGACCGCGGCTTCTTGGAGCTGCTACTTGCGCTGCAGTACGAGAACAAGGGTGACCACGCGGCGAGCGAGCGCTATCTTAAGCGCTCGGAGCGCGACATGGCCGCTCCGATGGCCAAGGCTTCTCAGGGGAGGTGACCGGCATGCCTGAGGTATTCCAGGGGCTCGGCGTCTTCGAGTGGACGATCCTCATCGCTGGCGTCCTGCTGTTCTGCTATAGCATCCACCTTGCGGTCGACCAGCGGACCTCGATGCGGTTCATGGCGTCCCGACAACCGGCGACTTTCGTGATTGCGGCGGTGCTCGCCGTGCTTGGCATCGGGTCCTATGTTGGCAGGGGCATGCAGCCGCGCGACCTCGTGACCGCCTGTGTGCTCGTAGCGGTAGGCGTGTCGCTTGCCGCCGTGCGCGCCGGCATGGGGAGCCGCGGCATCTACGCCGAGGGCTTTCGCATCCCGTGGTCGCGCATCGAGTGCACGCGGGTGGAGGATGCTGCCGGCGTCGTGCGGGTGTACTTCACATCGCGGGGCAACGAGCGCATGATGGACCTGCCCGATGCCGACCGCGCCGCTGTCGAGGAATTCCTGCGCGACATGAGCGCCATTCACGGATAGGGGCGGGCGGAGAGCGCATCTGTCGCCCGCCGCTTTGGAATCGTGCGAAGCTGTGATGGGTGCCGGGTGTTCAACCGGCGCTGCTGCAGAGTATGAGGTGCAACCATGGCTCAGCCAAATATCGTTTTGATCGTCTGCGACCAGCTGCGAGGCGATTGCCTGGGCGCGGCCGGTCATCCGGATGTCAAGACGCCGTATCTGGATACGCTCGCTGCCGAGGGCACGCTGTTCGAGCATGCCTACTCGGCCTGCCCGAGCTGCATCCCGGCCCGCGCCGGCCTGCTCACAGGCCGGGCTCCCTCGTCACACGGGCGCGTGGGTTATCAGGACGGCGTGGATTGGTCCTATAACCATTACCTGGCCGAGGAGCTGGGAAGCGCGGGCTACCAGACTGCCTGCGTGGGCAAGATGCACGTGCACCCGCCCCGTCTCGCCTGCGGATACCAGACGCTTCGCCTGCATGACGGCTACATCGGCCACTATCGCCATGCGGACACGCCGTACTGGCACCATCAGGCGGTCTCGGACGACTACATGCGCGACATGCGCGACCGCTTGGGCGCGTCCTTCGATGTGAACGGGTCGGGTGTGGAGAATAACTCCTGGATCACGCACCCGTGGATCTACGAGGAACGCTACCATCCCACCAACTGGGTGGTGGACGAGTCCATTCGCTTCTTGGAGACACGCGACCGCACGCGGCCCTTCTTCCTGACGGCGAGCTTCGTGCGGCCCCATCCGCCTTTCGATGCGCCGCAGAGCTACTACGACCTCTACCCCGGGCGCGACTTGCGGCAGCCTGCGTCGGGCGACTGGGACGACACCGAGGCGACCGAGCGCGACGGCATGGTGCTCGACAGCGTGCACGGCTGCCGCGATGTCGAACTGCGCCACCAGGCCATGGCGGGGTACTACGCCTGCATCACGCATATTGACCATCAGGTGGGCCGCCTCATCACAGCCCTTGAGAACGATGGCACCTACGGCAACACGGTCGTGGTGTTCACGGCCGATCACGGCGAGATGCTCTTCGACCACTCGCTCTTCCGCAAGGTGCTCCCGTACGAGGGCTCCGCGCACATCCCGCTCATCGTGCGCGTGGGCAAGCAGCTGCGCGCCGCGCACGGCGCCGGTCCGGACTGCGTGGGCCAGCGCTCCCAGAGCGTAGTGGAGCTCATGGACGTTATGCCCACACTGCTCGAGCTTGCCGGCGCCTCCGTGCCGGACACGGTGGACGGCTCCTCGCTGGCCGGGGAGGTGCTCGGCGGGCCAGCCATCGAGCGCGCCTACGTCCACGGCGAGCACGCGCGCGACGTGGAGCAGTCGAACCACTACATCGTGACGCCGCACGACAAGTACATCTGGTTCTCGCAGACGGGTCGTGAACAGTATTTTGACCTTGCTGTCGACCCGCGCGAGGAGCACGATGCCATCGCCGATCCTGTGTATGCCGACCGTGTGGCCGAGCTGCGCGCCGCGCTCGTGGCCGAGCTCGCGGGCCGTGAGGAGGGTTTCGTGTGTGACGGGCGCCTCGTGCCGGGCCGTCCGCTCACGAATATGCTCGAGCATTCGGCTTAGCGGGGCGCGGGCACCGTGTGACATCATGCTAGGGGAGGGGCGAGCCGCTGTGCTCGCCCCTTGCATGTGCAAACCTGCTCTTCGCGTGCCGGGTCCCCGCAGGATGGGCTGCCTGTGCTATCCTCTTGAATCGTATATCGCGATATAGAGAGGACCTCTCATGGAAGAGATGCCCAAGACATACGATCCGCAGGTCACTGAGCCCAAGATGCTGGACAAGTGGCTCAACGGCGGTTACTACCAGCGCGGGCCCGAGAAGCGCCCGGGCGCCGGCGACTGCACGGTCGTCATCCCGCCGCCGAACGTCACGGGCAAGCTCCATATGGGCCACGCGCTCGACGATTCCATCCAAGACGCTATCGTGCGCCAGGCGCGCATGCGCGGCCGCTCCACGCGCTGGATCTTCGGCACCGACCATGCCGGCATCGCCACGCAGACCAAGGTGGACAAGAAGCTCAAGGAAGAAGGCAAGAACCGCCTTGAGATGGGCCGCGAGGCGTTCATCGATGCGTGCTGGGACTGGACCCACGAGTACGGTGGCATCATCCAGCAGCAGATTCGTCGTATGGGCTGCTCCATCGACTTCGAGGACGAACGCTTCACCATGGACCCCGATTACGCCGAAGCCGTGCGCCGCGTCTTCTGCGACTGGTACCACGACGGGCTCATCTACCGCGGCAAGCGCATCGTCAACTGGTGCCCCAGCTGCACCACGGCCATCTCGGATGACGAGGCGGAGTATAAGGACGAGAAAGGTCACCTCTGGCACCTGCGCTATCCGCTCACCGAGCCGGTGAATGGCCAGGAGTACATCGTTGTCGCCACCACGCGTCCCGAGACCATGCTCGGCGACACGGGCGTGGCCGTGAGCCCCAAGGATCCGGAGAAGGCTGCCTTCGTGGGTAAGACGGTGAAGCTCCCCATCGTGGACCGCGAGATCCCCATCTTCGAGGACTGGCACGTGGATGCGGGCTTCGGCTCGGGCTTCGTGAAGGTCACGCCGGCTCACGACCCCAACGACTACGCCATGGGCGAGGCGCACGGTCTCGAGAAGATCAATATTTTCGATGAGCATGCCGTGGTGGTTGATGGCTACGGTGAGTTCTCTGGGCTCACGCGCGACGAGTGCCGTGAGAAGGTCGTCGCCTGGTTCGAGGAGCACGGCTTGCTCGATCACATCGAGGAGCACGACCACTCCGTCATGCATTGCTACCGCTGCGACTCCACGCTCGAGCCCTGGCTTTCCGAGCAGTGGTTCGTCGCCGTGGACAAGCTCAAGGGGCCGGCTATGGAGGCGGTGACCTCGGGCAAGGTCCGCTTCAACGCCGAGCGCTGGAAGCAGTCCTACCTCACCTGGATGGAGAACCTGAAAGACTGGTGCATCAGCCGTCAGCTGTGGTGGGGCCATCGCATCCCCGTCTTCTACTGCGAAGATTGCGGCTGGGAAGACGCCCTCATGGAGGACGTCGACGTGTGCCCCAAGTGCGGCGGGCACCATGTGCACCAGGACGAGAACGTGCTCGACACCTGGTTCAGCTCGCAGCTGTGGACCTTCGCTACGCAGGGCTGGCCGCAGCACCCCGAGCAGCTCGAGGGGCATCATCCCACCACGGCGCTCGTGACGGCGCGCGACATCATCGCTCTTTGGGTGGCGCGCATGATCATGAGCTCGCTCTACTTCCTGGACGAGATTCCCTTCCACGACGTGGTGATCTATCCCACCGTGCTCGCCAAGGACGGCAGCCGCATGAGCAAGTCGAAGGGCAACGGCGTTGACCCCATGGACCTCATGGACAAATACGGTGCCGACGCCATGCGCTTCAACCTGCTGAGCCTCTTCACGAACAACCAAGACGTTCGCTTCGACGCAGATTTCGACAAGCAGAAGAACTTCCTGGGGAGCGCCCGCACCGAGCAGGCAAAGGCCTTCCTCACCAAGATTTGGAACGCGAGCCGCTTTTTGCTCATGAATATGGAGGGCTACACGCCGGGTGAGCCGGTCGCCGAGACCGCGGCAGATGCTTGGATGTTCAGCCGCCTCGCAAAGACGGTGGGGCAGGTTACCGAGGGCATTGAATCGTACGCGTTTGGCGATGTGGCGCGCAGCCTGCAGAGCTTCTTCTGGAACGAGGTCTGCGACTGGTACATCGAGGTCACGAAGACCCGTCTCTCAGATGCCGAGGCGCGCCTGCAGGCGCAGCGCAACCTCATCTTCGTGCTCGATACGAGCTTGCGCCTCATGCATCCGCTCATGCCGTTCGCGACCGAGGCCATTTGGGAAACCATGCCCGCGAGCTGGCTGGATGCGGACGGCGAGCGCGCCGAGGCGCTCATGGTCGCCGATTGGCCCGAGCCGGCGGCGTACGAGCGCTGGATAAACGAGCCCGCAGAGCGCGCCTTCGAGCTTACCCGCGCCGTGGTGACCGATGTGCGCTCCACGCGCGCCCGCTATCGCATCAGCCCCAAGGAGCAGCTTGGCGTGGACGTTCGCGCCAACTCGGATGAGGTCGCCGAGGCCATCCGCGGCATGGCGGAGTTCATCTGCGCGTTCGCGCGCGTGAGCCCGCTTGACATCACGACGGAGGAAGTGGCGGAAAAGCCCGAAGGCTCTATCGTGCTCGCCGGCGCCGACTTCGATGCCTACATCCTCGTTGGCGACCTCGTCGACTTCGCTGCCGAGCGCGCTCGCATCGAGAAGGCTATCGCCAAGGCCGAGAAGGAGCTTGCCGGTGCGGAGAAGACGCTTGCCAACGAAGGCTTCATCGCCAAGGCGGCGCCCGAGGTCGTGGCGAAGAAGCGCGAGCGTGCCGAGGAGCTCAAGGCCGAGATCGGGGCACTCGCCGCACAGCTCGCCGACTTCGCGTAGCATGCTAAGCGGTCCCTCATGAGCCATTTTGGGACGTGTTCAAAATGACCCATCTGGTGGTAAAGTCAGCCGGGCCGGGTTTATCACACTAGAAATTAGATGCTAAAAATTTGTAATTAAGAAGGAGTGATTACATGAACAAAAATATAAAATATTCTCAAAACTTTAATATAAAATATTCTCAAAACTTTTTAACGAGTGAAAAAGTACTCAACCAAATAATAAAACAATTGAATTTAAAAGAAACCGATACCGTTTACGAAATTGGAACAGGTAAAGGGCATTGGGGGCTCGGACATTTCTTTGGACGGGCCTAGGCGGCCAGCCCGAGCCGCTCCCTGCGGCCCCTGATCGTATCGTACACGGTGAGGCCCCCCTCGCGGAAGGCCTTGAGCCGGCCCTCCCGGTACCA